>QHPP01000183.1 GCA_003219125.1 Verrucomicrobiota bacterium | reverse complement strand
CGTGATTTGGTGGCGAATTTACGGACGCATGGGGTCCTTTTTTATCGTGATTCCGCGGCTAAGGCCGCACCTTCGCCTTCGCCGGCAAAGCGCCGCAATTCTCCTTGAAAAATGACGCCGCTGTTCACCGTTAATCTTCTGCGGGTGCTATTCGTGACCTTTTGCGGGGTCATCGGCGCGTCGATTTCCTCTGAACTGCTCGATCGCACCATGCCAGGTTTGCTGGTCGGCTTTGTCCTCGGCCTGCTTGTCGTCCTGGTGGACAGACTTTTGAAGGGAATCTCTCTGCGGGCATTTTCGTCGGCGACCTTCGGTCTGTTGCTTGGCCTTATTTTCGCCAGTCTCCTGAGCGGATCACAAGTTTTACGTTTTCAAACGGAAACCGTTCAGTGGTCAGTACGGCTGGTGGTTTACGTGGTCTTCGCCTATTTCGGGATGATGTTAGCGATGCGGAGCAATCGCGATGAATTCTCGCTCATCATTCCGTACATCCGCTTTACCCGCGAAACGGTGGAGCACGAACCGCTCCTCGTCGATACCAGCGCGATCATCGACGGACGCATCGCCGAGTTATGCGCGACCGGCTTTCTCAGTCGCGCGCTCATCGTGCCGCGTTTTGTCCTGACCGAATTACAAGCGCTGGCCGATTCGCGCGAACCAATTAAGCGGGAACGAGGCCGGCGCGGCCTCGACATTTTGAATCAGTTGCAGCGCTCCCGCGAAATCGAGCTAACGATTCATGAGAGTGAATCGGGCGCAGGCTCAGTCGATGAGCAGCTGGTGCGAACGGCAAAGCTTTTGCAGGCGCGTCTGCTGACGAATGATAATTCGCTCTGTCAGGTTGCACGTTTGCAACAGGTAGGCGCGCTGAATTTGAATGACCTGACGCGCGCGCTGCGACCGATTGTTCTCGCCGGTGACGAGATGGAATTGCACCTGGTGAAGGAAGGGCGCGATCCGCACCAGGCGGTGGGTTACTTGCCCGATGGAACCATGATCGTGATCAATCACGCTCGCTCGCTCATTGGAAAAACAGTGAAAATTGTGGTCTCAAGTACTCTGCAAACGGCCGGCGGCCGCTTGATTTTTGGAGAGCTGAAAGCTGGCGCCGCAAACGCTGATCAGATCAGTTTTGTCCGCTAAAGACGCCGCGATTCGCAGACAACACTGGATAAATTGCGAACCGCTTCGCAGGGCTGGTTCCAAGTGGGAAATCGAGATGCGGCGGCGACGCCTGAACGGAAACCGTGCGGGTGGTGGTTGATGTGAATTATGAGGTCAAATGATTAGCAGCCGGGGCCAGCTGGTTGTCGAATTCCTAATCGGCGGTGAATTTCAATTTCGCGCAAACCTTCAATACGAATCAATTTCTCGCGCGATTTTTCGCCGCGCTTGAGCACGATCGCGTGCTTTGAGATTTCCAATTGTTCAGCCAGGAAATTGAGTAACGCCGCATTGGCTTTTCCGTTTACCGCCGGAGCGCGGAGCTTGATCTTGATCGCGTCGCTCTGTGTGCCCACCACCTGCTCGGACTTGGCATTCGGAACAATGTGAAAATGGACGATGGCCATTTCTAACCGTAGCGGCGGTCTATGACCGCCGAATGGCGTGATTTCCTCGGTCACAGACCGCTCCTACAGCCCCACGGCACCTCGCACGCGCTTCATCACTTCATGCGCGATTCCGTTTGCGCGTCCTGCGCCTCGCCCCAAGACATCGTTAATGTAATTCTTGTCGCGTAAAATTTCATCACGCCGTTTTCGCATCGGCGCAAAGTAATCCCAGAGTTTTTCGAACAGCTGTTTTTTGAAATCGCCGTAGCCCCGCCCGCCTTTACGAAACTGTTCCCGCATTTTCTCGACTTCATCCTTCGAAGCAACCAGCGCGTAAAGTTGCACGATGGTCGATACATCCGGATTTTTTGGCGCTTCCACCGGCGTCGAATCCGTCACAATGCTCATCACTCGTTTCCGCGTTTCCTTTTCGTCGCCGAAAATGTCGATGGTGTTGCCGTAGCTCTTGCTCATTTTTTGGCCATCGATTCCGGGAACAACCTCTGTTTGCGCCTGAATCCGCGGCTCGGGCAACTTCAAAACTGCCTTCCCCGCCGATCCAAATGTTTCATTAATTCGCGCCGCGATGTCGCGGGTAATCTCGATGTGTTGCTTTTGATCTTTCCCCACCGGGACGATGTCGCTGTCGTAAATTAAAATGTCGGCCGCCATCAGCACCGGGTAAATGAACAGGCCGGCCGCTGCGGCCGCTCCACGCGCGACCTTGTCCTTGTAAGAATGCGCGAGTTCCAGTCGCGAGACGGGAGTTACCGTTGAAAGAATCCAGGCCAGCTCGGTTACCTGCGGCACTTCGCTTTGCAAAAAAAGCGCCGCTTTATCGGGGTTTAATCCGCAGGCCAGGAAATCGAGCGCCACCCGGCGGCTATTTTCGCGCAAAGCGATTGGATCGCGCAGACTGGTGAGGGCGTGGTAGTCGGCGATGAAGTAGAGCGCTTCCCCTTCCTCCTGCAAAGCGATCGCCGGCCGCATCATGCCAAAGTAATTGCCGATATGCAGAATGCCGCTCGGTTGAATGCCAGAAAGAATGCGCACGGGATTTTTCATCCGCCAAATACGCTAAAAGACGCTAAAAATCTGGGAAATTGCAGCAAAAAGTTTGGCCACTAAACACACGGAATACGCTAAAATTCCAAATGCTGCGTCCCATATTTCTTTTTTAGCGTCATTTGGTGTGTTTAGCGGATCATTTCTTAACAGAAGGCATCCAGAACAAGGGACACAGACTTTCCAGTCTGTGCGCCCAGCGGAGTTTTACTCCGCCGAATGCGCCGTGTCGGGTGGCTCACTGTGGCAACAGGTTAGAAACCCGCTGGGGGCGCACAGGCCGCAGGCCCGTCTTCCAACGACAAATTGCCGAAATTGCTCGTCAGCCACGGCAGCCTGAATTAGAAGAACACTCCACCATGCCTGCTCCTGCCAAGCCCGTTTCCGTCGTGACCGGTGGCGCCGGCTTTCTCGGATCGCATCTGACCGATCGCCTCTTGGCGGAAGGGCATCGTGTCATCGCGATCGACAATTTGGTCACTGGGAATGTTGCAAACATCGGACACCTGGCCGGGAACGAAAATTATCGCTTCGTCAGGCACAACGTTTCCAATTTTATCTTTCTACCCGAACAAAAGATCGATTTTGTCTTCCATTTTGCCTCTCCCGCCAGCCCGATCGATTATCTTGAGCTGCCGATACCGACCTTAAAAGTGGGCGCCCTCGGAACCCACAACACTCTTGGACTGGCCAAGGACAAGAAAGCCACCTTCGTTCTCGCCTCGACCTCGGAATGCTATGGCGATCCGTTAGTGCATCCGCAAAAGGAAGATTACTGGGGCAATGTGAATCCCATCGGCCCGCGCGGCGTTTACGATGAGGCCAAGCGGTTCGCCGAAGCAATGACCATGGCCTACCACCGCTATCACGATGTCGATACCAAGATCGTGCGCATTTTTAATACCTACGGACCCCGCATGCGTTTGCACGATGGACGGGTTGTGCCCGCATTTATCGGCGAGGCCTTGACCGGAAAGTCGCTAACGATTTTTGGCGACGGCTCGCAGACGCGCTCATTTTGTTATGTCAGCGATTTGATCGACGGAATTTTTCGGCTGGCGATGAGCGATTTTCATGAACCGGTGAACATTGGCAATCCCCGGGAGATGACGATCAAACAGTTTGCCGAGGAAATCATTCG
>QHPP01000090.1 GCA_003219125.1 Verrucomicrobiota bacterium | reverse complement strand
GGTTTCCGCACTCCGAAACGCCTCGGTGTTTCGGACGATCTGATTAAGGTCTTGGAGCAACTCATGTTGCTCGTCGATCAGCCGTTTCGAATAACCGACGATGTCTATGAACAAGACATGGGCAATCTCTAGTCGAAGATCGGATTTCGGTTCGGCCATTAGATTCCCAACAGTTTTGTTAACCGAAGAATCTTTAATGCTCAATGTTCAACATCGAGCGGGCTGAAGCTCGCAGACAGCGCAATCGCTTTTGTTCTCATTGGAAATTCTATTCTTGCTCTTATCGATTGCGCAGATGGATTAAGAGAAAGATCGAACGCTCAATCTCCAAGGTCTAATCTGCCATCTGATTCGAGCAAAAACCTCATCGGCGAGAGCCCCATGCCATTTCAACAAAAACTGCCAGGGGGGAGAGTTGAACTCCCGACCAAGGGCTTATGAGTCCCCTGCTCTACCACTGAGCTACCCTGGCGCGATAAAAATTTCTAACCAAATCCGCCCACCGTCTCAACTCCCGCCCAACCCCGAATGCTTTCGGGGCTGCTCTATCACTGAGCTACCCTGGCGAAATCGAACGCCTAATTTTCCCTGAGCAGGTCGGCTGTCAATCAGCGGCCTCACACCATAGCCTTGAGAGGGACCACCGGTTGAAACCCTCACCGCAACTGTGGTTTCGTTGCCAAATAAGGAGCGAGATCTTTTTTCGTGCCGCGAACTGCGGCCATGAAAAGAATGCCTTTGCGCGCCTTTACCGCACCGGTCCATCCTTCCTGCTCGATGTAACGCCAGCCCTCGAATTCCTCCGGCTGTCCGGTCTTCGAATCGCGCCGCGCCGGAAATAGAAACAGCTGCATTCGTTTTTCCGCCAGACTGATTTGTGCAACCTGACCGGCTTCATCGTCATCAAATACGCGGACCCCAATCGTGCGCTGCTGGGAAAATTCCGGCGGGACATCGTAATGCTCGAGCCGGTATTTCATGAAAAACAAATCGTTCAGTGTTCCGGCCTCCGTCTGCATCGGCTCCAATTCTGAAGGCCGCGTCATCGCCGCCACATTTAGCAGTTTCTTCGCCGTCGCCGTGCCGGGGAAAGCGTGCATTTGTTCGTCGAACTTTATCCATGCGACCACCGCGATCACCGCCAACGCGATCCCAATGGCGAGAATCGCGGGATGAAGCGCGGTTTTTCTCCAATTGCGCTTCGCCCCTTCAGCCATTTTTTCATTAGCAAACCATTCCTGGATTTCAGGCGATACCGGCGTTGCTTGCACCAATTTGGCGACGGCACGGTCAAAAGATTGCTGCGCCCCAAAACCTTCTATTCGTTTCGCCCGCGACACTGCTGTGCGCATCCGGCGATCGGGCGCCTTCGCATTTGCGATAGGCGCACAATCCGCCAGTGTGCGCAGGCCGCGTGACAACCGCTTCATTCGGGGGCCGCCGCCGGCACAGTGGCATTGAGCCAGGCTTGAAATTCGCGACGACCCGAGGCGATTGCGCGCGAGAGCTCATTTAATTTCAGACCGAGCATCGACATCATTTCGCGATAGTTAAATTCATCCAGATAATAAAGGGCCAGGGCGCTGCGTTGTGGTTCCGGTGCAGCCGAAATCCAAATCGCCAGTTGTTCAGGTTCGAGCTGCTCGATTTGTTCGGGCGCTTGCGGCGAAACTTCGGTCAACTCGCTCGCTCCGTGCTCTGGCTGGACGCCGTGGGCAACTACATCGAGGCAACGCCAGCGTGCTTCGCGAAAAAACCAGCAGCGATCCGCCGGCGGCTCGCCATTGGCGGCAAGAAATGCAGCTTCTCGCAAAGTGTCCTGAAAAATATCCTGCGCTTTCGACGCCTCGCCGGTCATCAAGAAACAAAAGCGGTACAGTTGCGGTAAATTTTGCGCAGCCACGCTAACAACGGGAAGCAGAGAATTTGGACGGTGCAAGTACCTCCGCCAAGAGATGTGGTCGAAGCCAACTGCACGAGTGAACATTAAAGTGTTGCATCTGCAACATCGAATTGTTAACTCGGCTTGCTCGCACCTAATCGCCGGGCTACTTCTTCAGCGTTGCTACGACCGTTAAATGCCGAAACTCGGAAGAAGCCTTCGCCTCTTGACCCAAAACCGCTACCAGGGGTGATAACGACGTTTAATTCGCGCAACATCCAATCAAAGGTTTGCCAGCTCGTTCGGCCGGGCCGCGTTTCCACCCAAATGTAAGGCGCATTTGTGCCGCCATGGACTGCGAAACCGGCGGCGCGGGCCGCCTCGCTAAGAATCCGCGCGTTGCCCATGTAATGATCGATGAGCGCGCACACTTGCTCTCGACCTTCCACGGAATAAAGCGCCTCCGCGCCACGTTGCACCGGATAACTCACGCCGTTTGATTTTGTACTCCAGCGTCGATGCCAGAGCGGATGGAGCGCTAATTTTTTACCGTTTTCAGTTCTGGCCAGGACAGACTTTGGCAAAACGGTAAAACCGCAACGAACGCCAGTGAAGCCACCAGTCTTGGAAAAGCTGCGAAATTCAATTGCGCATTCACACGCACCATCAATTTCGAAGATCGAATGGGGAATCTCAGGGTCACCGATGTATCCCTCGTAGGCGGCATCGAACAACAAAAGCGAATCATGCTCCCGCGCGTACTGGACCCAACCCGCCAGTTGCGCACGCGCTGCCACCGCTCCCGTCGGATTATTGGGAAAGCAAAGGTAAATAACGTCTGCGTGTTCGCGGGGAGGCTCCGGGACGAAATTATTCTCAATCGTGCAGGGCAAGTAGAGAATGCCTTCGTAGCTCCCATCGGTCCGGACGGGTCCCGTGTGCCCAGCCATTACATTGGTATCGACGTAAACTGGATAAACCGGGTCGGTAATCGCGATCTTATTTTGCTCGCCCAGAATATCGAGAATATGCCCGCAGTCGCATTTCGATCCATCCGACAGGAAAATTTCGTCATCTGCGATCTCGATTCCGCGATCGCGGTAATCAAATTGCGCGATTTTGCGGCGGAGGAATTCGTAACCCTGCTCGGGTCCGTAGCCACGGAAGGTTTCACGATGTCCGAGTTCTTCGGCCGCAGCTTTCATTGCCTCGATCGCGGCCCGCGGCAACGGCTCGGTCACGTCACCGATGCCACAACGAATTAATCGCTTGGCTGCTTTGGGGTTTTGTTCCAAAAACTCGCGGACGCGTCGCGCGATCTCGGGAAATAAATAACCAGCCTGAAGCTTGAGATAATTCTCGTTTAGATATGCCATTCGACTTTGATTAGGTAGCGCACAGTTCCCGCTTTCGCGGACTTCCTGAATCTAGACAATCTTCGAACCCTCGGGAGCGGAGATTAAGTCCATTTTGAGCGACACCAAAACCAACACGCGAGACGCGCGCGCTACCCGATCGCAGAATCTGCGAACGCCAATCAATAATTCTTCGCTACTTCGTCCCAGTTCACCACGTTCCACCACGCTTTGATATAATCGGGACGGCGATTTTGATAGTTTAAGTAGTAGGCATGTTCCCAAACGTCGACGCCCAGGATGGGCGTGTTGCCGTCCATCAGCGGGCTATCCTGATTTGGCGTCGAAATTACTTCAAGTTTGCCGCTCTTATTTTTGATCAACCACGCCCAGCCACTGCCGAAACGGCCGACGCCAGCGGCAGCAATTTTTTCCTTGAATTGATCGAAGCTGCCGAAGGTTGATTTAATATCATCGGCTAGCCTCCCTTTCGGCTCGCCACCTTTCCCGGGGCCCATAATCTTCCAAAAGAAGGAATGGTTGGCGTGGCCGCCACCGTTGTTACGAACGGCAGTGCGAATGGTTTCAGGCACGGCATTCAAATCGCGAATCAAATCTTCGACGGATTTCTTCGCCAGCTCAGGTTGATCCTTCAACGCGTTGTTAACGTTGGTGATGTAAGTCTGATGATGTTTGGTGTAATGAATTTCCATCGTGCGCGCGTCGATATGCGGTTCGAGCGCGTCGTATGCGTAGGGAAGTTTTGGTAATTCGTAAGCCATAATACCGACGTTAATCGGAGTGCGATTGAGGTCAATCGCCTGACCCGGCCGTCCGCGACTCGATTACCCCGAGCTCGGTCGAGGGATCCCATGGAAATTCCCATAAAGATTTTGCAACGGGATCCGTCGACTTCGCTCGGGATGACGGCTGATCAGTTGCAGCGGAAAAAACTCGGCGCATGGCCGAATCCGCGGCGATAATTCACATAGGTGGCGAGCGCGAGCAGCGGGAAATTTTGTCGGTACATGTCGTATTTTAAGTAGAACACGCCGGGGAAACCAGTGCCGGTGATTTGAGGTTCGTGCCACGACCCATCCGCTTGTTGGGTGGAAAGAAGATAACGCAACGCGCGCTGCACGCTCGGCCGATTCAGATCGCCACATGCGCAAATGCCCATGATTGCCCACGCCGTCTGCGAAGCAGTGCTTTCCCCTTTTCCTTTGGCCGAAGGATCTTCGTAGGTGGCACACGTTTCGCCCCAGCCACCGTCGTCGTTCTGACAACTTTCCAGCCAATCGCGCCCGCGCAGAATCCAGTCCTGCGTCATATCCTGTCCGATGGCGCGCAGCCCGCGCAGGACCTGCCAGCTGCCATAAATATAATTCACGCCCCAGCGTCCATACCATGAGCCATCGTCTTCCTGGGTAGCGATCAAATACCGAATCGCGTTTCTCACACTAGCATCGTGCTGGTCGAAGTTAATGTAACCGAAAAGCTCAAGTGTCCGCGCCGTCAGATCGCTGCAAGTTGGATCCAGAATCGCGTTGTGATCGGCGAAGGGCATGTTTTCCAGCCAACCGTCAATCACATCCTTATCGAAGGCGGCCCAGCCGCCATCAAGACATTGAAAGCTCAATTGCCAGGCGAGAGCACGTTGAAACAAATCTTCATAGTCCTTTTTATCTTTCGGATGAACCAGGCGCAGCGCCATCAGCACCATCGCGGTGTCGTCGGTGTCCGGATAGTAAACGTTATTATATTCAAAGGCCCAGCCGCTGGCCTCCGGATGAGGATTGTTTTTCGCCCAATCGCCCCGGATACGAACTTCTTTGTTCGACAACCATGCGGCCGCTTTCTGCAAGGAAGGATGCTCGGCAGGAAGGCCGCTTTCGGCCAATGCGATGATATTAATGGCGGTGTCCCAAACCGGCGACAGGCAGGGCTGAATCCGAAAATCTTCCGGGTCATTGACGAACAATCCTTCGAAATCCCTTTGCGCTTTCGCCAGAGCCGGATGGCTGTTCGGATAACCGAGGGCATGCAGGGCAATAAGCGCGTTGAGCATTGCCGGATAAACGGTGGCCAGGCCATCGCTCCCATCGCCGATGCGCTCAATCATCCAGCGCTCGGCTTCCTCGAGCGCGAGCCGGCGAAATGGTTTCCACGGAATTCGATGCAGCATCTTGAGCGCGTCGTCTCCGCGCAGGAATAAATTGCGCCAGGTAAAGGTTCGCTCGTCGCGCGGCAATCGAAAATCTTTGTGCTCGGTCCCGAGCGGATACAATTCATGCAGCTGTTTTTCGCCAGGCAACTCGCGCGTCGGTTTGAAATGATTGATAATGGCGAGCGGCACCAGCATGGCGCGGCTCCACGATGACATTTTGTAAATGTGAAATGGCGCCCAGGTTGGCAGCAGAATCATTTCCACCGGTATCGTTGGCAGATATTTCCACGGGAACTGGCCCAAGAGCGCCAGATAAAGCTTGCTAAAGGTGTTTACGCGGGGGACGCCGCCGAGTCGCAAAATGTTGGCGCGCGCTTCGCGCATGAATGGCAGATCGGCTGAATAGCCGGCAAGTTTCAGGGCGAAGTAAGCTTTGACCGAAGCGTTAATTTCACTGGGGCCGCCAAAATAAATGTTCCAGCCGCCATCGGGCAATTGCCGCCGCAGGATATGTTGGGTGCAGCGTTCCTGAAGATCGCGATCGACCTCGCCCAGCCAATGCAGGTATAGCACGTAATCAGAGCAAAGCGTGCTATCGACAAATAACTCGCCGCACCAGTGGCCGTCCGGCTTTTGCTGGCGCAACAAATTCTCCCGCGCCTGGGAAATGGCCGAAGCAATCTGAGAATCGTTAGCAGTGTAGGATACGCCGGTCTCGGGACGCGCGCTCGGTAAAGAAATCAGGTTAGGCGAGTTCGTCGCCATAAGAGATCAGGAAACTTTTGCTTCGAGCGCAGCGGGACGCTTGCCGGTCAGATGACCATTGCCTGAGCCTACGCCGTTATAAGCTGCGATCTCGTTGCCCCGACCGGCACTTTTTGGTCTTGGTCCGAAATTAAACTTTAACGTCTTCCAAGTGTCGCCTCGTTTGGCGTGGAGACCTAGGCTGGCTGTTGGTTCGTAGCCGCAGTGAGTCATACAATTCTCGCAGCGCGGATCACGCGCCACCCCGTCCACCACTCCGTACTTGTCCCAATCCACTTTTTCGAGCAACTCAGCGTAGGTTTTGTAATGGCCCTCGGTCCCAATGGTGTCGGTCATGAAATAGCACGGCGCTTTCCAGCCCATCAGGTTGCGAGTCGGAATGGCCCAAGCCGAGCAAGTCAAATCGCGATGGCCGGCGAGAAACTCAAAATAAATGGGCGTCCCAAAAAAAGTGTAGCGGTTCATCCAATCTTCCATTCGGGCGAATTTCTCGACCGTTGCCTTGCGCGTGAGGAAGAAATTCTCCGGCTGCAAATCGAGCCGCTTCACCATGTCTTTTTTGGCGGCGTCGTATTCGTAGCCAGGCGTAATGGTATGGCCGTCAACGCCGAGATCAGCGAGGAAGTCGAACATTTGCTCGACCTCGTCCATGTCGGTTTCCTTGTAGATAGTGGTATTGGTTGCAACCTGGTAGCCAAGGCGTTTCGCCATTTTTATCGCGAGAATGCATTCCTTGAACACACCTTCGCGTTCGACAATGAGATCGTGCGTCCGCTCAAGCCCGTCGAGGTGCACGTTCCAATACATCCAGCTCGACGGCGCAATCACCTGATCGCGGATCGCAGACCGCGGATTGCGGATTGTTGCGGCGTCTTTTTCTGAAAGCAATCCATTACCGAGCAAATCGTCGATCTTGCGTTCGAGCTCACTTCGCAATCCTGGATCCGCACTCCGCAATTCCTTTGTCAGCCATTCGCGCATTTTTTTGCGCATGAACATGGCGTTGGTGCAGACGTAGACAATTCGCCTTTGCTCCAACAAACCATTAATCAGCGCTTCGATGTGGGGATAAATTAGCGGCTCGCCCCCACAGATTGAGACCATCGGCGCGTTACATTCCTGGGCCGCGCCGAGGCAATCCTCTAGCGGCATCATGTCTTTGAGCGAGGTCGAATATTCGCGAATCCGGCCACAACCGGTGCAGGTCAGGTTACAGGTGTGCAATGGCTCCAGCTGCAATACGGTGGCGAACTTCTTCGTGCCACGAATCTTATGGCCGATGATGTACGCAGCGATCTTGCTGGTGAGCGCCAAGGGAAACCTCATAGAAACCCGACGGTAACGGCGGCGTTACCAGTGTCAACCGATAGACCGCGTGCTTTTTTGCCGAATCGGTTATATTTAAGTGGGGTTGAAAGAGTGGAAGGGGTTGAACAAATCAAGACTTAACTAACAAATTATGAAAGAAATGATGGCAATTCTTGGTGCTGGCATTCTTACCAGTGTGCTTTTTGGTTGCACCCAAGCCGGACCGCAGCCGCCGGTCGTTACCAGCGGCTATCCATATGCGACGTATGCTGGAGGAAGGGACGTTCCCACGCCGCGAAATCCGGCCTACCGCGATTGGACGACGGCCCAATTGCAACAGCGCCGCATCGACTTGTATAATATGGTGCCGCAGAGCCAGTCGCGGCATGGCGTCGCCGAGTACACCTACCGCGGGGTCCCGCTGCCCCAGCAAGATGAAATACGTGCGGTCGAGGCTGAATTGTCTCGCCGTTATCAGGCTGGAGATAAGGCAGCGGAACTGAAGCCCGCCTGGCCGGAAGAACGGCGGCACATCTAAGATCGGTTGAGGCTGATGACTGGCGGGAGGCGACTTCCACGTCGCTCTCCTTCGCTTAGCACAGCGGACTGGAGCCGCCGCTCTTATTTAGGGCCTCTCCCGGGACCGATGGGTCAAGGGTATTGGAATCGATCAATGCATCTGCCAGCCACGGCGGATTAAACTGACCGCGATCGCAGCCAGCAAAAGCGCAATGATTTTCGAGACCCCGCGCAAACCTTGCTTGCCCATCCAGCGGCTGAAGCGATCGGCATTGCAGAGTGCGATGGCCACGAGGGCGAGGTTCACTAGCAGTGACACGAGTGTGAAAACAAGCCCGACCGTGTCGATCAGAATAAGGAGTGCGGTAAGCAGTGCGGGGCCTGCAATTAACGGCATTCCCAACGGGACGATCCCAAACTCATCGCCACCACCGCGATCGGGCGGTCCGAATGTGACCAGTTCACGCGCGGCGAGAATGAGGAGAATGAGCCCGCCGGCGATTTGGAAATCGGCGACCGTGATTCCGAGGGCAGCAAAAATAATTTTGCCGAGGAAGATAAAACCGACGGCGACACACAGGCCGGTGAAAATTCCCAGAAAAGCCTGTTGTTTGCGTTTCTCCGGTGACGCGCTCGTGCCGAGCCCGATAAAAAGTGCAACCAGGCCGATGGGGTCAATCGCGACAAAGATCGGAATGAAGGCGAGGAAGAATTTCTCGGCGAGATCGCGCATTTGGATTTAACGTCGCGCTTCTACACGATTCATTTAGTCCATTCAACGTCTATGAATTTCCGTTATTCTCTCTTGTTAATTCTCGGGCTCGCAATTGGCGCGCGGGCCGAGGATTTGAAATCGATCGATAGCTTTCGCGATGCGGGCGCCAAAGCAAACGCACAACTGACCATTCCCGATTGGCAGCAAACACCTGAAGCGGTTGAAGCGTCAGCCAAGGAGACAATCAAAAAGGGCAATGCCGCATTGGATGCAGTCGGCAAGCTCGACCCCAAAAAGGTGACACTTCAAAATACCGTCGTCGCCCTGGACGACCTCGCTTACGAAGTCAACAACGTCGCAAACAAAGCTACTATCATTAAGGAAGCGAATACGGATCCCAAAATGCGCGCGGCTGCGGAAAACGCGGTCAAAGCATTGAACGATTGGTTTGTCGGCATTGATTATCGCGAGGACGTTTACAAATCGATCAAAGCTTTCGCCGACACCAAACCGCAACTTACCAGCGAGGACAAAAAATTGCTCGACGAAACGATGCGTGATTATCGCCGAGCGGGTCTCGCCTTGCCGCCAGCGAAGCGTAAGGAGGTCGAGCAAATGCGCAAGCAATTGGCCCGACTCGGCACCGATTTTAGCAGCAACATCGCCAACGCCAAGCGCGCGGTCGTTTTCACCAAAGCCGAGCTTGAGGGAATGCCGGAGGATTTTTTCACGAAGCCCGGAATCAAAACTGGTGCCGATGCCTACAGCGTGCTGGCCAATGTCACCTGGCAGTACAACGCCGTCGACGAAAAGGCCAAGAGCGAAGCGACTCGGAAGAAACTTTACATCGCGCGCGAGACGCTGGCGAAAGAGAAGAATGTGCCGTTGCTGAATCAGATGCTGACCTTGCGCAATAAAATCGCGCTCCGCCTCGGCTACAAATCGTGGGATGATTTCCAAACCGAGCCGCGGATGGCGAAAACCGGCGCCGCCGCACAGAAATACATCGACGATCTGGTGGCGGGCATTGAACCGAAGTTCGCGGCGGAATTAGCCGAGCTTCAGAAAATGAAACAGCTCGATGTCCAACCGCATGGTAACGGAGTTTTCACCGCTCCGCGGATCAACATTTGGGATTGGCGCTATTATCAAAACCAACTCAAGAAACAGAAATTCGCGGTCGACGCCGAGGCGCTGCGGAATTTCTTCCCGTTCCAAAAAGTGCTCGACGGAATGTTTGCCATCTACCAGCGGATTTTTGGTCTGAAGTTCGAACAAGTCGCCGTCCCCTATAAATGGATTGACGACCTCCAACTCTGGGCCGTGAGCGACGCGGCCAGTGGTGAACCACTGGGCTTGTTCTACCTCGATATGTTTCCGCGCGACGGAAAGTTTAATCATTTTGCCGAATTCGAAATTATCGGCGGCAAGCTTTTGCCAGATGGAAAATATCAGCGACCAACGGTGACGCTGCTCTGCAACTTCCCGCCTGCGACTGCGGACAAGCCATCACTGTTAAGCCATAACGAAGTGGAGATCCTATTCCATGAATTTGGTCACGTCCTGCATACCATCACGACGCACGCCAAGTATGCGCGCTTCGCCGGCACACATGTTCCGACCGATTTTGTCGAGGCCCCATCACAAATGCTGCAAAATTGGGTCTGGGATAAGAATGTACTGGATTCTTTCGCCGCGGATTACCGTGATCCATCGAAGAAAATTCCAGCCGAGACCATTCAAAAAATGAAAGACGCCAAGCTTGCCACCGCAGGCGTGTTTTACCGGCGGCAATTCGCCTTTGCTTCGCTAGATCTGGCGTTGCATGGAGCGCACGCCGAGAACGCGCCGTATGATTGCGTCGCTATTTCCAATCCGATTATGGAAAAGGTTTTCCTGCCGATTGATCCAAGCACGACCTTTGTTTCCTACTTCGGTCATCTCAACGGCTACGATGCCGGGTATTACGGGTACGCCTGGGCCGATGCCATCGCCGCAGACATGGCCACTGTTTTTGAAAGCGCCCCTGAAGGGTACTTTGATCAGCAAGCCGGAGTGCGATTGCGCAGCGAAATTTACGCGATGGGCGATTCCCGCGATGTCAACGAATCGATTGAGAAATTCCTCGGCCGCAAACAATCGGTGCAGCCATTCTTGACGAAAATCGGGATCGGCGAGGCGAGTGCGCCGGCCGCACCGTCAGTGGAGAGCAAATAGCTCGTTATCCCGCGCGGTCGCTGGTCGGCGGCTAA
>QHPP01000152.1 GCA_003219125.1 Verrucomicrobiota bacterium | reverse complement strand
CAAACAAAGCAAACGTAAAATTTTCAGTCGATTCCTCCGGGAAAATGAGGACGGTGCTGCAAATTACGCAGCAGTCCCCGATTGTTGATGCGCGCGACCGTGATCCGGGCACAAGCACGGCGAAGCCGATTCAGTCGCGATTTAGCTAAGGAAAAAACGCGGTGGAGGCACCGGCGGCGATTTCCTGATGTCGGAGAATGAAAAACCGTCTAGTGCGTACTTAAAACGTCTGAAAGGCGGTACCAAGTGAATTTCGCGCGGACCACAGATCATGTCGATTTTTGGCGTCGAAGATTGTAGATCAGACTTCTTTTCGGAATTCTTTCCCGTGTTGACGGCATGGCAAAGCGAGCACGGATGAGTGCCGTCAAACGTCTGGCTAACCGCTTGGCGCAGCGGCGCGCGCTTCGAGTAATCAATGATCATCGTTGTCCACGCCAACGACTGGAGAGCGATCCAATGCAACCCGATCGCGCAACAAAGCGCAAAAATTGTGGCAATCCGGCCGACGCAACGAAACACGGTTGCGAGGCTAGTGAGTGCAGCCGTCATAGTCAATTACTCTGTTTCTCCGGAACAAAAGCGCCGTTGCCTTCATCGAGATATTCGGTCGAGCCGACACGAGAGATTTGAAGCGATTGTCGCCAGGTTCCTGGCGGGAAATCTTTTGTGGCTTCGATTGTCTTAGTTTCCGGTTTCAATCCTGCAGTTGCGGGATCGAGCTTAACCAGCGCTTCGGACAAAACCCTGCCGTCCAACTTCTGTGGCGGTGTTATTCCGAGTATGCGCAGAATCGTTGGGGCAAGATCGATATTGCCAGTTGGCAAATCGTCGATCTGACCGCGGCGAAAATCCGGACCAGTTGCGATCAACATATTGTGCATGTCGAATCGACTGAGCGTGGCGTGCGTCCCCTTCCCGGCTGCTCGTTGCCAATCCGCGTCAATCATTCCTCGAACACCGAATCGGTTTTTTGAATCATTCCAACGGAACGCCATCACCACGTCTGGCGCATATTGACTATCGACCTTGGCTTGCTCGAGACCGAATGTCCCTTGCATTGGCTGTTTCGTGAAAATGACTCCGGCGAAATCTGATTGCTGCAGAAATTCCACCAGGCGATGCGTGACCGCGGCGTCATGCTGCATCACGTAAAAAAGAACGGAGCCGCCATTTCCAACCAGCAGAATCTCTCCTGCTTTCGGCGGGTCATTGAATTTCGTCTTCGCAGCGAAACCGGCATCATTTAAGATTTTCCGTAGATCAACCGAGCGCTCGATCGTGGAGAAACCGTGATCGGACACAACAAATACATCCGTTGTTGCACGCGCTCTTTGCCGATCTAACGCCGAAAGGACGGCAGCAAGATTTTCATCAGAAGATTTGATCGCAGCGAGCGCCGTTTGCGCACCTGGCGCGGATCCATGTTGCGTAAGATCCGGCTCCCCCAGCCAGAGAAGCGAAAAAGTCGGCACGCCATCTTTCCAGAGAATTTCAGTGATGGCTTTCGTCGTCCACTTGTCTCCTCGCGCGAATTGCCCGAACGGCGGAAACGGACCGAAAGCCTCAACGATTTGACTAAGGGCGTCGCGCGGCCGCGATTCTCCGGCAAAAAGCGTGACGCAATTTTTTCCACGGCTAGGATCGACATGTCGATCCAGCAAAAGGCCGACCGTTTTAGCAGTTGCAATCGCGGTTCGTCCGCCCGCGCGTTGCACGATCTCGGCAATCGTCGGAAAGGAAATGTATTTTCCACCTGACAATTCATCTCCCTTCTCCACCACTTTTGGAATTTCGACGTCGATCGAGTGTTTGCTGTCGATCTCCGGGCGGTAATCGTGATTTGCGATTAAGCCGCTGTGGCCTGGGTAAACGCCAGTGACGAGCGCTGTTCCGTTTACGTTCGTCGCGCTCGGATAAACGGCGTGATGGTTACGGAAAACGACTCCCTCGTTCGCCAGCTTCCACAGCGCTGGCGTATTTTCCTGGCTAAGGAAATCCGGGCGCATTCCATCCCAAACAACAACCACGATATGTCGATCGGCTTTGGGCATTTCTACCGCAAATGCGCGCTGCCCGCAGAATGCCCAGACAATCCATGTTAGGGTCGATATCGACCTTTTGGCGAAGACTTGCCTCGATAGGACTCTCATCTGTTCATCGACGTTGGAAAGATTTTGCGTCGCCCTTGATGAGCAGCAACGATGTTATTCCGCTCGTCAGCGCCAAGGCGGCTCCGACAAGCATAACGCGCCGAAAACCTTTCACGAACGATTCGTTGATCGCCTGTTTAAGAACTTGGCGCGTAGGTGGTTCGATATCTTGGGGAATTGCCGCTGCTGCGAGGTTAATCCGTTGATCGTCGAGCGAATGTCGCACTTCTGGAGAGACTTCCAGGCTGGATAACCGCGAGTCGATCGAGCGACTGAATACGTGCAGCATCACGATGCCGAGTGCGGCAATTGCCAGGAGCGCGGCTGTGCGTGAGACGGCATTGTTAATTCCCGAAGCGATGCCCACGCGATTTGCCGGAACGGCACTCATCACGGTCGTCGTCAGCGGCGCGACGCTCACCGCCATACCCAAGCCAAGCACGACGACAGCCGGAAAAAACCGGCTCCAGTAATCGGCCCCAACCCCTGGGATAGCGAAAAGAGCGAACCCTACTGCCGCGATAATCGGGCCTACGATGAGCGGAAGTTTAGCTCCATAACGCGCCACAAGCCCGCCAGACCAGCGAGAGAGAAAAAACATGATCAAAATGAATGGGAGCAAGGCAGCTCCCGCAGCCGTGGCGGTG
Organism: Verrucomicrobiota bacterium; assembly: GCA_003219125.1. Classification (GTDB taxonomy): domain Bacteria; phylum Verrucomicrobiota; class Verrucomicrobiia; order Chthoniobacterales; family UBA10450; genus AV69. Next base: position 2,648 of record QHPP01000152.1, on the reverse strand, counting down.
TAGCCTTGAACTTGGATCAAATTCAACGGCAGAAAAAAGAGCGTTCCGCCAAGCGCGCTATAAAGAAAGAGTGTCAGCAAATTAGCGCCGGCGAAATCTTGTGAGCGAAACAATGCAAGGGGCAACATTGGATTTCGCGCGCGTCCCTCCCAGTAGACAAACAGGACTAAAAAGACGCTCCCGGTAATCAGCGCCGTCAGCACCGCCGGATGGCCGAAACCCAACCGCGAAGATTCGATCAAGCCATAAACAAGAAATGTTAGCCCGATTGTTGCCAGTGCCGCGCCCAGCCAATCGAGTCGCTTATCACCACTCTTGTCCCGACTTTCCGGCACACAGCAGAAAGAAATGAAGAGCACGATTAACCCGAGCGGCAGATTAATAAAAAAGACTGCGCGCCACGAAATTCGCTCGATCAACCATCCTCCAAGGACGGGACCGATCGCCGCCGTGATAGCAGTTGAGCCAGACCAAACGCCGATGGCATGTCCGCGATCTCGACCGGTGAATGATGCGCTAATGATGGCGAGACTTCCTGGCACGAGTAGCGCGCCACCGGCGCCTTGAACGGCGCGCGCCAGGATCAGTTGGCCAATGCTGGTTGCAAAGCCACACCACAGGGATGCGACAGAAAAAAGCACGACACCCACGATAAAGATGCGGCGCCTGCCGTAGTGATCCCCTAGCGAACCGCCCACGAGCAGGAACGAAGCGAGCAGCAGCGAGTAGGCCTCAACAACCCATTGAACATCGACGACGGTCGCCTTCAGGCTCCATTGCAACGCTGGCAGGGCTACGTTGACGACTGTGCCATCGATAAACGCCATGCTCGATCCGAGGATCGTTGCCGCCAGAATCCACGGAGCGGAAGATTTCGCGCAGGGCACGGCAGTAGCCCCGGCACGAATAATGGCTTGATCACAGGGCGATTGAACGAAATTTGCCATCTTGTGTTCGAATTTGCATCACAATGAAATGCCCATTGACCCTGCGAAAATTTTCGAACTTGCCCAAGCGTAAAATAAAAATTCTCGGACTCCTGCTTGCCTCAGCTCCTCTTGCTCTCGTCTCCGCCGAGGAATTGATTCCAACGGCGCCGGGAATGAGTTGGCGATACAACATGATACAAGAAGTTGGCAAAGGACTCCGCGTCCCTGATTTAAAAACAGACGCTGATGGGAAAATTCGCCGGTCAGTGTTGTACCGCATTGCTGGTATTGAAAACGTCGACGGGGAAGAGCTTTTCAAGTTTGAAATGCATCGCGCCGGCGTCGTGACAAACACAGACCTCCTTTCGGTAGGCAAACAGGGCATCATTTGTGTGGCACGCATTAATTTGGACGGCGGACTCATCAAGCTTGATCCACCGCAAACAATGATCGCCGCGCCACTAAGGCCGGGGGTGAACTGGAATTTTAATGGCCAGGTGGGGGAGGTGAAAGTACGTCAGCATTACGATGTGACCGGAGAAGAAGACATTGAGGTGCCCGCCGGAGAGTTTCACGCGTCCCGCATTCATGGCGAACAAACCTCACCTAGCCCGATGACGATTGACCGCTGGTTCGTGGCCGGGACCGGAATCGTCAAAGATGTCACAACAATGCGCAGCGCGAACGGCGATTTGGTTGAGCGCATTTCCCTGGAGCTGGTGGAACGGCCCAAAGTTGTGGACAGACCAGAGGTCAAATCGGATGGCAGCCAGAAACAAATTTCCGTGAGTCTTTCCAAGGAGCGCTTCGGTAAGGCAGCTACAATGTTTTCATCGGACACACCTCAGATTTATGCGCGTTGGAAAGGACGTCGCCTGCGGAACGGCGCGAAGGTACGCGTGGACTGGATCGCCGAGAACATCGGCGAGGATGCTCCCACGGATTACGAAGCGGACGAAGCTTCCACCATCGCAGAAGGTCCAACCTCTGGCGGAAGATTTGTCCTGTCACGGCCTGACGATGGCTGGGTGCCGGGCGATTATCGCGCAGAGTTCTACGTTGACGATGTCTTGGTAGACACGGTGAAACTGAAGATTGTGAAGTAAGCCGCAAATTCTTGAATCCGGAGCCGGGCGTTGCTGCATCGTATTAACAGGAGACGGATTTCCCATGAAGAAGATCACGATCGTATTTCTTGCGGCATGCATTGCTTTGGTCGCCGGATGCAACTGGGTCGGGATTCGAGGCAACGGCCATATCAAGACAGATGAACACACGATCAGCGCCTTTACTAACATTGACGCCAGCGGTGTGTTTCAAATCGAATGGAAAAGTGGAGCGCTTGCTCTCAGTATCACGACGGATGAAAATCTTCTTCCCTACATCGACAACCAGATTTCCGGCGAAACACTTCACTTGCATACGCGCGAACAGATTTGGCCGACCCATGGGATCAAAGTTGTCATCTCAAGTCCCACCCGTACCGGCGCGAAAATCAGCGGCGCGGCAAAACTCACCGCGAATCAACTCTCCGGCCCGAGATTCGCTCTGGAATCGACCGGCGCAGCAGAGGTCAAACTCGATGGAAATATTGATGAACTCCGCGCCGACATGACCGGCGCGAGTGAGTTACATGCAGGTGATCTGCAAACCAAGACAACCGAAATCTCTACCACCGGCGCGGCTGACGCCGAAATTGCCGTCAGCGAGACACTAAAA
>QHPP01000089.1 GCA_003219125.1 Verrucomicrobiota bacterium | reverse complement strand
CACCAATTTTCCCGCGGGAACGCTGTTCGGATTTTTGAAAATGCATCCTGCGCTCGATGCCGCCGGCTGCGTTGTTTTACGCTTGTGCTGCGATTCCTCGAGTTTGCGCACGATCTCGTCCCTGCCGCTCGACACACCACGAAATACCGCTGAGACCGCGTAATTTTTCTCCAGCGTCGGCACATGCCGGTAATGCACTTGCATCTCCGATGGTGTCATCGTCTGTGCGTTCCCTTCGGCGTCGAGAACACGCACACTCACCACATGCTCGAATGTCTGCCCGCCCATGGCACCGGCATTCATTCGCAATGCCCCGCCGACTTCACCGGGAATCCCTTCCATCCATTCGAGACCGCCAATGCCGGCGTCGCGCCCGGCGTACGCAACTTGCTTTAATTTCGCGCCAACACCGGCCGTAATTTCGTTTTCCTTTACCGTGATGTCGTCAAACGCGCCTCCACAAGGATGAACAACCACGCCTGGGATTCCGCCATCGCGCACCAGAAGATTCGATCCGCGCCCGATGACAAAGAGCGGAAGATTTTCTCGTCGACAAAAACGGATGAGTTCGGCAAACGCCTCTTCCGTGCGCGGCTCGATCCAAAACTGGGCCGGCCCGCCGACGCGCAAGGTGGTGTGTTTCGCCATCGGCTCATGCAAACGCATTTCGCCTTCTTCGCCCACGATCGCTTTCAATTTTTCGGCAACCACCAGTTCCGCCGCCAGAATTGACAATTGCTCGTGAATATTTCCCGCCCCGAGGCTAAGGACGAGATCGCCCGACGCCAGCATGTTGCCGACATCGTGATGGACGCGAGTGAAGCGCGATTGATAAGTCACGCCCCGATGACCATGCGCGGAAATAGCGTCGGCAATGGTCTGCCCGCTAATCCCGGGAATGGGAGGCTCGCTCGCCGGGTAAACGTCGGTGATGACAACGCGATCGGCCTGATCGAAGGCAGCGCCAAATTCCTGGCGCAAGGCCTTGGTCCGGGTGTAGCGATGCGGCTGAAACATTGTCAGCACGCGATTGCGCCCAGTGGAACGCGCTGCGGCCAGGGTGGCCCGAATTTCTGTCGGATGATGGGCATAGTCGTCGACCAACAAAAAACGATCGCTGGCATATTTGATTTCGAAACGCCGACGCGCGTGCCGAAATTTGGCTAGCGCGGTGGCGATTTTCTCGAGCGGGATACCGAGTTCGCTCGCCAGCGCGACGACCCCGACAGCATTCTGCACATTGTGCCGCCCCGGAACGTTCAGCCTCGCTTCGCCCAGTTTCTCTCCGCCCCGGAAAACAGAAAAGACCGAGGCGAAATCCTCCAGCGTAACATCCTGCGCACGATAATCGGCGTTTTCGCCGAATCCGTAGGAAACCGAGCGGTCGGACTTGCAAACACGCGTTGCGATCGCGTCGTCGGCGCAGAAAAAAACCTTGCCGGACGTTTGGCCGATTAGCTGATCAAAGACCGCCTCGATTTGCACCAGGTCTTCGTAAAAATCGAGATGTTCCGGTTCGATATTTAAAACCAGGATATGTTCGGGATAAAAACAGCGAATGGTGCCATCGCTTTCGTCTCCTTCGGCCACAAAAAATTCACCTCGTGGGTCCCAATGCGCGTTTTGCCCGAGGATCGGGATTTCGGCGCCGACGTAATGCGAGGGGTGCAACCCGCCTTCGCGCAGGACATGCGCCGTCATGGCCGAGGTGGTGGTCTTGCCGTGCATGCCGCAGACGATGATGCCGCGTTTTCCCTGCATGATGGCGGCGAGCGCTTCCGCTCGCCGCGCCGTTCGCGTTTCCGATTGGCGCGCCCTAATGAGAATTGGATTGTCGGGCCTGATCGCCGAGGAGTAGACGATCAACTCGGCATCGGCCGCGTCTTGCGCGCTATGTTGTTGGAAAAATTGCAGACCGAGTCGCCGCAAACGTTCCACTTCCACCGAAATCGATTTGTCCGATCCGCTCACCTGATGTCCAAGCTCAAGCAGGAGCGCGGCGACGCCGCTCATCCCGCTGCCGGCTACGCCGATGAGATGAATGCGATGATGTTCCCGCGTGAGAAATCGCGCCAGACTGAGTTGCACGCGCGTCGTCGTCATACTGCGGAATCTGTATATTTCTCCATCGTTTCCACCACCGCGCTGGCAGCGTTTCTGGCCGAAAGTTTGGCCGCGTTCTGCGACATCCGCTGCAGACGGCCGTGATCTTCAATGAATGGGAGGATTTTTCGCGTGAGGGCATCGTCTAAAATTTCCGATTCCTTCACCAGGATGGCTGCATCTGCCTTCACAAACACTTCTGCATTACGCGCCTGATGATCATCGGCGGCGTAGGGAAACGGAATGAGGATGGCAGGTAAGGCGAATGCGGCCAGTTCGGCCAGACTGGCCGCGCCAGACCGAGCAACGGCGAAATCGGCCGCGCTGTAAAGTTCCTCCATCCGATGATGAAAAGCGGCCACAAAAGCCGGCAGTTTGGCGCGCCGATAATTATCAGCCACCAATTTTTCATCACGCGTTCCGGTTAGATGAATCACTTGCAGCCGCCCCCCGTCCAGTGACGGCAATGACTTGATCATTGCCTGGTTGATCCCACTCGCACCCTGACTCCCGCCCATCACCAGCAGAGTCGTAATGTCCGCGTTTAATCCAAGTTTTTCCCGCGCGGCCTTGCGATCGAGGCGCTGCAATTCTGTCCGAATGGGTGTGCCGGTCACTTCTGTTTTCACTTTGGGAAAAAAGGGCGCGCATTCTTTGAAGCCGAGCAGAACTGCTCGCACTAAGCGTGCGGTCATCTTGTTGGCTTTGCCGGGGATGGCGTTGGATTCGTGGATGAATGTTGGAATGCCACGCATCTTTCCGGCCAGGACCGGCGCGGTGGAAGTGAATCCGCCCATCCCGAGAATGACCTGCGGCTTGAACCGTCGGTAAATGGAACGGCAACGCCTGAGGCTTTCGTTGAATCGACGAACAAATCCGAGGATGGCCGGTGAAAAAGGCGAGGGCAGACCGATGGTAGGCAATTTTTCGAACGGAATTTCCGGATGTTCCTTGAGTGCCAGCGCATCGACATCCTTTTCCGAAACAAAAAGCAGCACCTGGTGTCCGCGCGCGCGCAACACTTCAGCGACGGCAAGTCCCGGGAAAAGGTGTCCGCCAGTTCCTCCGCATGCGATGATGGCGTTCATAGGATTGTCGATGGCAGTATGCGAGTCGGTGGATCGGCCGCTCTCTCCGAGCTGTAAGCTCTACAGAGCAGGAAGCCGCGGGCGATGCCAAAAAATATGCGGTTTCGCCGCCTGATTTCAGCATCGAGCAAGGGACTGCTCGATCCACCTGACAATGTGAAATCTGAGATCTGAAATCTGAAAACGTTCATATCCGTGGCGTCATGCGCGCCTGCATGGTGATGCGTTTCTGATTTCCCGGCTCCAGCTTGGCTTGCCGGTAAATGTTCAACAAAATGCCGACACCAAAAAGGCAGGCGGCGAGATTCGATCCCCCGTAACTGATGAACGGCAGGGGCAACCCTTTGTTCGGCAATAGCGAAGTCGTGACCCCAATGTTTACTGCCGCCTGCAAGGCCAGGAGCGAAACAATCCCACAACTCAGCAGCATGCCGAAGCGATCTTTGGCATGCAGCGCGATCATCATCCCGCAAACGATGATGAGGATAAACAAAAAGACCACGAGCAAGCTGACACGCAAGCCCAGTTCCTCGCCGATCATCGGAAAAATGAAATCGGTGTGCGCGTAGGGCAGATAGAGCATTTTCTGGCGGCCATTGCCGAGGCCGAGCCCTTCCATACCGCCGCTGCCCCAGGCGATCAGTGCCTGCATTTGCTGCAAACCGGCGTCCTGTTTGTAGTTCTCCGGATGTAAGAACGCGAGGAGCCGGCCCATTCGCTCCGGCATGCAGGTAGCAGTGAAAATAAATCCACCGAGCGCGGTGGCGGAAAACGCGCCGAGCAGGATGGCGTTTGTTCCTGCGACAAACATCATCACCAATGTGGTTGCGCCGATCAGTGCCGAAGTGCCGAGATCAACTTCTGTAATGATGAGCGAGACCAGCAGCGCAATGCCGATGAGTGGAACTAAAAAACCGAAAATCACGTTGCGCGTCCTGTTTTCAAACCGCGAAAACCACCAGGCCAGAAAAAATACGGCAGCGATCTTGGCAATTTCCGATGGCTGAAATGTGATCAGACCGGCGCCGACCCAGCGGCGCGAGCCGTTGATGCGCAGTCCAAAGTGCGGCACGAAGCACAGAGCCAGGGTTCCGAGCGCGAGCAGGAACCACAGCCACCAGGTGTGGTACCAGAAATGGTAATCAACCAGCGCGGCTGTAATCAAAATGATAAGGCCAATCCCAAGCCAGAGTGATTGGCGTTTGATGAAGAAGTAAACGTCGCCGTGGGCATCGCGGGCGAATGCGCTGGTGCTGAAAAGCATGACGATGCCAATGACGAGCATCCCCAACACAGCCAGAAAAAGAAAATGTGCGCTCTTGCGTTGCATTTATACAGGATCACTCAAATCGCGATCAAAACTGAATTGGGTAGCGCACGCGTCTCGCGTGCTGGTTGCGATGTCTCGTCGCAACGATCTTTCAAAGTCTGTGATCGCGAGGACGCGATCACCAGTACGCGAGACGCGTGCGCCACCCGGAGAAATACATTCCACGCGCGGGTTCATTCGTTGGCCTTCTTTGCCTTCGCGGCTTTGCTCGGAATGATCAGCTTCTGCCCGACCTTTAATTTGCGCGGATCGTCGACATGATTCGCCGCCAGCAGATCGTCGTACGAGACCTTGAATTTCTTTGCGATATTCACCGGGTTGTCGCCTTTCGCGACGGTGTAGACTTTGGCGCCTTCCGGAATTGGATCGTTCGTCTTTGATTTCTTTGCTATTTTCGCCGGCGACGGCTGCGTTCCTTTCGCTTCTTCATGGTTAGCCGACGCCTTGGCGATGTGATTCGAGCTGATGACCGGCAATCCGCCCTGCCGGCTCTTGATCGCGTTAAAGGCAATGATTCCCGCCACCGCGACGACGTGCAGCAAAAGCACAATCAAAAGCGCCCGCGAAAGCTTCATATTCGGTTCCGACAGATCGTCGAAGTCCGCCCCGGAAGCGCTGGCGCGGCGCGGCGTCGCCGCCCGCAATTTCTTTTTGCGCCAAAAAATTTTCGGAAACTTTATCGCTTTCATTTGGGCAAGGCGTGGACGAGACGCCGAAATTGGTCGCCCCGGTCGGCGTAACTTTTGAACATGTCGAACGAAGAAGTGCCGGGTGAAAAGAGGACCACGTCGCCAGTTTTCGCGGCAGCGCGGGCACGTTCGACGGCGTCCGCGAGCGAGCGGGCGATTTCACAGCGCGTTGCTTCGCGCCAATCATCGGCGATGCGGTTCGCCATTTCACCGAGCAGAATCGCGGTATGCGCTTTTTTCCTCACCAAATCCCGCAGCGGTTGAAAATCGAAGCCTTTATCTTTTCCGCCCGCGATCAAAACCACCGGTTTGGTTTGCGCCTGCAGCGCTTTTTCCGCGGCATCCAGATTCGTGGCTTTGGAATCGTTGATGTAATCGACGCCGCCGATCGTCCGGACAAATTCGCAGCGATGGGGCGCCGGTTCATACGCGTACAACGGCGCCGCCATTTGCTCGAAGGCCAACCCGCGGATGTGTCCGACCGCAAGAGTCGCCATCAAGTTTTCGATGTTGTGCGAACCGCGCAATTTGGCATCGGCCAATCGCAACACCGGAGTCGTCTCGAAATAAATCGTTCCGTCTGACAAACGAAAATCTGCGCGATCGTCGTAGGCACTGAAAGTGAGCCGCTGTGCCTTAATCTGCGAGAAGTAATCGCTCGCATTGACGACGGCGAACTCCTTCTCGGTCTGATATTCAAAGATGCGTAGCTTGGCCCGGCGATATTCCGCGACCGAGGCATAACGGTCGAGATGGTCGGGGGCGAAGTTCAACCACACTGCAATCTGCGGACGAAAGGTCGTAATCGTTTCAAGTTGGAACGAGCTGACCTCGACCGTCAGAACATCGAACTTCGATTGGTCGCGCACGACTTCGCTCAGTGGTTTTCCAATGTTGCCGCAGGCGACGGTGCGTTGATCGCATGCATTCAGCATCTGCGCGACCAATTCAGTGGTCGTGGTCTTGCCGTTGGTGCCGGTGATGGCGATAAGCGGCAGTTCGCAAAATTGCCATCCCAGTTCGAGCTCGCCGATCATTTCAATCTTTCGCGACGAAAAATTCTGCGCCAGTGGTGAATCGGGATCGATTCCAGGGCTCAGGACAGCCAGGTCGCAAGGATCGCGATTTGTTTCCGCCTCCGGGCCGCTGATTACACGCACGCCATGGTCGCGCAGATTCTTGATCGTCGATTCCGGCAACTTATTTTCCGTTGCGCTGTCGAGTACGCTGACGTTGGCATCGTGCGAGCGCAGTAATAAAGCCGCCGCGGTACCGCTCAGACCTGCGCCGAGAACCGCGATATTTTTATTTTGGTAACGCGGGTTCATCGCAACTTTAGTGTCGCTAATCCGAGGAGTGCGAAAACGGCAGACAAAATCCAAAAACGAACGATGACGGTGTTCTCCTTCCAGCCGACGAGCTCGAAATGATGATGAAGGGGCGACATCGCGAAAATGCGGCGGCCGGTCAGTTGAAAACTCAGCACCTGCATGATGACCGAGATCGCTTCCAGGACGAAAACACCACCGACGACGGCGAGGAGAAATTCCTGCTTACAACAAATGGCGACGACGCCGATCATCCCGCCGATGGCGAGCGAGCCGGTATCCCCCATGAAAACTTTGGCCGGATGACAGTTGAACCAGAGAAAACCAAGCCCCGCACCGACGAGCGCGGCGCAAATCACCGTTAGCTCACCAGTGAAAGGATAAAACGGGACCTGCAAATATTCTGCGATCTTGAAATTACCGGCGGCATAAGAAAGAAAAGCGTAGGCCAGCGCGACGGTGACGGTGCAACCGATAGCAAGACCATCGAGACCATCGGTGAGATTGACGGCGTTGGAGGAACCGACGATCACCATCGCAAAAAAGATGAGCGTGAACCACCCCATGTTGGTGATCACGGGAGCTTTGAAGAATGGCAGATAAAGCGAGCGTGCCTGGACTTGCAGCAATGGGCTGGTGAGAAAAACCACGGTCACAACGGCGGCGAGCACCAATTGCGCAGCCAGCTTTACCCGGCCCGGAACGCCGTCGGACTTTTTCTTGGTGACTTTAAGGTAATCGTCGAGAAATCCGAGGACGCCCAGATAGAGCATGCTGAAAAGAACGAGCCAGACGAAGCGATTATCGGGTCGTGCCCAGAGCACGCTGGCGAGCAAAACCGCGCCGATGACCAGTACGCCGCCCATGGTGGGCGTGCCTTGTTTTCCCCCATGAAGTTCGGCCAGACGTCGCACTTCTTCGACACTGCGGATGGGCTGGCCGATCTTGAGCGAGATTAATTTTCGGATGATGAAATTCCCGAAAACCAACGATAGGCCGAACGCGGTCACGGCTGCTGCGACCGAGCGAAAAGTAACATAAAAAAAAACGTTGAGGCCGCCGACTTGATCGCTCAAGCGATGGAGATAGAACATCATTGGATATTTCCTCCCACCGGCTGAAGTTTGGCGAATTCATCCAGCACCAATTCGGTGCGCGAAGATCGACTGCCTTTAATGAGAACCAGATCGCCTGGCCCTACGATCTCATCCAACATCTCAGCCGCCTCGGTCGCGTCTTTCGCGACGGCGGAATTTTCCAGTCCCGCTTTTTCGGCCGCAACCGCAATGGTATCGTCGGCAATCGAGATTAAGTGATCAATTCCGAGCGTCGCCGCGGTTTCGCCCACCTCGCGATGACCGCGTTCCGATTCCGCGCCCAGCTCCAGCATTCGCCCAAGAACGGCGACGCGCTTACCATCGGCATCGAGTTCCATCAAAGTCCGCAAGGCGGCTTTCATCGAATCGGGATTGGCGTTGTAGCTGTCGTCGATGAACTGGACGCCGTTGATCTCGCGAATTTGCAAACGCGCTTTGGTCAGCGGCGCTGCCACCAGACCGGCCGCACATTCTTCCAACGAAACACCGAAAGCCCGTCCAGCCGCTACGGCCAGCATCGCGTTCTGCACCATGTGCATTCCCGGGACCGGCAATTGGGCGCGGCAACGATGTGCGCCTTCCACGATCGTGAACTCGGAGCCGCCCGAAGTCTGTTGCACCTCAATGGCGCGAATCGTTCCCTTCTCAATCCCTGCGAGAATCACGCGCGCGCGTGTGCGATTGGCGATCGAGGCACTGAACTCATCATCGGCATTCAAAACAACGAAGCCGCCGGGATCGATCGCTTCCGCCAGGGCACCTTTTTCCTGGGCAATCGCTTCTCGTGATCCCATAAACTCGACGTGCGCGATCCCGATGTTGGTAATGATGGCAGCGTCGGCCGAGGCGATGCGCGCGAGCGCCGCGATCTCGCCCGGATGATTCATCCCGAGTTCCCAAACCGCGAACTCGTCGTCGCGATTTGCTTCCAGCATGGTTCGCGGCAGACCGACGTGATTGTTAAAGTTGCCTTCGGTTTTTGTAACCCGAAACGCGCGTCCTAGAATCGAGGCCGCGAAGTCCTTGGTGGAGGTCTTGCCGTTGCTGCCGGTGATGCCGAGCGCTTTTAACGGAAGAGTTTTTCGATAATCGGCGGCGAGATTTTGATAGGCAACGAGCGTGTCGGCTGCGCGTAAGATCGCGAAATTCTTGGGCAGATCCGGCGGCGGATTCTGTGAAACAATCGCGCCGGCTGCGTCTGCCTTGGCAACGGGTTCCAGGAAATTATGGGCGTCGAAATTTTCGCCATGCAAGGCTACGAAAAGTTCTCCGGGTTTGATCGTGCGCGAATCGGTACTGACGCGCTCGATCATGGTCTCTGCTTTTCCACGCAGTATTTCGGCACGTGCGAAGTCTGCGATTTGGCGCAGTGAAAGAAGGTCCATGGTATTAGCGATCGATAAGAGAACGCCGGGGAGCGCAGGCTGCCAGCCTGCCCCGTTCGGCAGCCCGCCGAACGGAAGACAAGCTCAACCCCACGTTTTCGCATTGCATGTTTGCGGCAAGCCGCCGCAAACGGCAGGCAGGCAGCCTGTGCTCCCCGAAATGTTGTGCGTTGCTCATATTCAAAATTGCACCGGCAGATCGTCGAGTGCCCGGCGCGCCACCTGAATGTCGTCAAAGGGAATGGTGTGATCGGCGAACTCCTGATATTTTTCGTGACCTTTGCCGGCGATCAGAACCAAGTCACGCGGCTGAGCCATGGCCACCGCATGTCGAATTGCTTCCGCGCGCTCCACGATTTTTTCGTAATGAGTGGACCGAAATCCCTTCTCCACTTCGCTAATAATTGCGTCCGGATTTTCTTTGCGCGGATTGTCCGAAGTGATGATGGCGTGATCGGCCAGCTCGTCCGTCACGCGCCCCATTAGCGGCCGCTTTTTTCGATCACGATCGCCGCCGCAACCGAAAACAACGATTAGCTTGCGTGGTTTCAGTTCGCGCAACGTTTTCAAAACATTGCGCAACGCGTCGTCGGTATGCGCATAATCGACAAAGATTTGAAATTGGCGTTTTGCCGGAACCAGTTCGAGGCGTCCCGGCACTTGTGGTGAGCGGGCGAGCGAGAGAATGGCTGCGCGCAGATTTACGCCCATGACGGTGGCAGCTGCCAGCGCTGCCATCGAGTTCGCAACATTGAATCGACCGATCAACGGAACCCGCACCAGATAACTTCTGCCACGCGCGTCGAGTTGATAAGAGGTGCCGGCAAATTCCGTCCGATAATTCGAAGCTCGAAAATCGGCATGCAAACCGAGGCCGTAAGTCACGATCGGGATTTTGCCGGCGAGACGATCGACCAATTTTTCGCCGTAGCGATCGTCGATCTTAATGACCGCACTGGCCCCCTTTTTTTTCGATTGCAAAGGGAGATCCTGGAAAAGCTTCGCCTTGGCCTCGAAATAATTTTCCATAGTACCGTGAAAATCGAGGTGGTCCTGGGTCAGATTGGTGAAGACGGCAACGTCCCATTCGATTCCGCGGGTTCTGTCCTGCGCCAGGGCATGCGAAGAGACCTCCATCGCGGCGGCGCGGCCACCGGCGTTGACGATTTGCGCGAGCAATTCCTGAATGTCGAGCGCCTCGGGTGTGGTTCGGATCGCAGGCAAAATGCGATCGCCGATTTCGTATTGCACCGTGCCGAGCAATCCACAGCGCATTCCGGCCTTTTCGCAAATGTGTTTGATCAGAAATGTCGTCGTTGTTTTCCCGTTCGTGCCGGTGACGGCGGCCATTTTTAATTTGCGCGCCGGCATCCCATAAAACGCGGCTGAGAGATCGGCCAGTGCCAACCGACTATCTTCGACGACGAGACAGGTCGCGCGCGGCGACGAAATTTCGCGTTCGGCCACGATCACACTCGCTCCCAGTTCAATCGCTTGATCGACGAATTGATGGCCATCGCTTTTCTCACCGCGGATGGCAACGAAAAGAGTGTTGCGCTGCACTCGCCGCGAGTGATACGCGATGCTTTCCACTTCGCGATCAAGTGACCCGATGATCCGACGTGGCGCGATGGCACGGGCGAGAACTTTGAGCTGCATGTAAAATTAGAATGATTGCTCAATGCCCCGGCGCACTGGTTGAAGCGACTCGACCCGCCGCGGTCGGCTTAATCAAATCGGGTTGCGGAGCGAGATCGAGATAGCGTGCGGCCTTTTCGGCAATACGGGCAAAAATCGGACCGGCCACGAGTCCGCCGTAATTCAACTCCGGTTTGGATGTCTTGGCGTCATCCAGTACTACCAGTCCAACAAATTCGGGGTGGTCAGCCGGCAAAAATCCGGTGAACGAAACGATATACTTTCCTTTTTCGTAACCGCCGTGGGGATCTACTTTTTGCGCCGTCCCGGTTTTTCCCGCAATGATGAAGCCGGGGACCGCCGCCGCAGCGGCGGTCCCGCGGTCGCTCACCACCCCACGCAGCGCACGACCAATTTGTTTCGCTGTTTCCTCGGAGATCACCCTCCGAACAAGCGAAGGCGAAAATTCGCTGATTGTTTTGCCGTCGGCCGTCGTAATTAATTTGACCACCCGCGGCGTAATTAGTTTTCCGCCGTTGGCAATCGTCGCCATCGCGACTGTCATCTGCAACGGTGTCACCGCCACCTCATGTCCCATCGGTATCCGCGTAATTGAAATCTTACTCCAATTTTGCGGAGGTCGAATCATTCCGTTGATTTCGCCGGGCAACTCCAC
>QHPP01000088.1 GCA_003219125.1 Verrucomicrobiota bacterium | reverse complement strand
TCCCGGTGACGCGCACTTTGTCGGCATTGACCACGATCACGAAATCGCCGGTATCGACATGCGGGGTGAAGACGGTTTTCTCCTTTCCGCGCAAGAGAGTCGCAGCTTTGACCGCGACACGGCCAAGCACCTGATCTTTCGCGTCGATGATCCACCATTTGCGTGGAACTTCGGCGGCTTTAGCTGAGAACGTTTTCATCACGGGCGGGAAAAGGCACGGAAACTAAGGGCGACGGCCGGGGGTGTCAACTTTGCTGGCGGCCGAATCGACTTCACGATCCCCTCACCGGCAAGGGAGGTGGCACCTGGGATGCTTTCTAGAAATTAGAATGCGTTTCCCTGTCTTTTTACCACTCGCTTATTCGCTCTTGGCACCGTTTTTATTTGCCGCTGACCCGAATTCATCAGCCACAGTTCCCGATCATGTCACAGCCGCGGCAATTATTCATGAAATGAACCTGGCGCGACAAAATCCGGCGCTTTACGCGACGCTGCTCGAACAAACGCGCCAGAATTATTCCGGTGGTATTTGTCTATTGCCGGGCAACGTTCGGATGCGCACACACGAAGGCGTTCGCGCTCTCGATGACGCGATACAATTTTTGCGTCGCGCAAAGCCGCAACCACCGCTCGCGCTTTCGGCCGGTCTATGTCTGGCTGCTGCTGATCATTGTCGTGAACAGGCTGGAGGTGCAACGGGACACTACGGCAGCAAGGGAGGCGATCCCGGAAATCGGATCAGTCGCTATGGCATCGTAACTCAAGGCTGGGCGGAGAACATTGCGTACGGTCGCCATACTGCGGGTGAAATTGTGCTGGCGCTGATTGTTGATGACGGCGTGCGCGGTCGCGGCCATCGCAAAAACATTTTCAACCCTACTTACAATGTGGCTGGAGCAGCCTACGGTCCGCACGCCAGATTCGGCAGCGTTTGTAGTATCGATTTCGCCAATGGCTACGCGGAAAATAGATTTGCGCGCGGGAGCGACGCACAGAATTCGTTTTAATTACCGATCTCGGTGCCGCTTGCGGCGCACTTTTTCCAGAATCGGTTGCACTGAAGGATCAGCCTTGAGCAATCCCTCGCGCAATTTGTCGCGAAACTCGTTGCGTGCTTGCTCATACCGCTGCCGCGTTGCTGCCAACGCCGGATCACGCATTGCCCTCTCATGCGCCGAGCGCAATTTTGCCTGCTCCTCCATCGACAGTCTAGCAAACCGTCCACGCCTGACGTAAACCGTTCGTTGTCCTTGGGCAAATCCCTCCGTTGGCAGTAAAACGGCCAGCAGAGCTATGACCAAGACCTGACGTTTCATAACTGAGAAGTATAACCCAAAAGCCCTGGCAAAGTTGCGGGCCCGATGAAATTTGCTCTCCTCTATTTTTGGCGCAAATCGAAGAATCATTTTTCGCGCTTCGATCTTAGCCAATAGCATCCGAAATTATGACAAGAGCTGAAAAAACCGCCATCTCGCCAACTCGGGAACAGGATTTCCCGGAGTGGTATCAACAGGCCATCCGAGCGGCGGAACTAGCCGAGCCTTCCGACGTCCGCGGTTGCATGGTCATTCGCCCATGGGGTTTCGGCATTTGGGAAAACATGCAGCGGCAACTAGACGCCATGTTTCGCGCGACCGGACATCGTAATGCTTATTTCCCGCTTTTTATTCCTCTGAGTTATTTCGCGAAGGAAGCTGAGCACGTCGAGGGCTTCGCCAAGGAATGTGCGATCGTGACCCATTCACGGCTTGAGGTCGACGCCGAGGGAAAAATGAAACCCTCGAGTCCGTTGACCGAGCCGCTCGTGGTCAGGCCAACGAGCGAGACGATCATCGGGGCGAGTTACGCCAAGTGGGTGCAGTCGTATCGCGATCTGCCGATCCTGCTCAACCAATGGTGCAATGTGGTGCGTTGGGAAATGCGGCCGCGCCTGTTTTTGCGTACGACTGAGTTTCTCTGGCAGGAGGGCCATACCGTTCACGAGACCGAAGCCGAAGCGCGCGAGGAAACGCAGCGCATGCTCGGCGTTTACGAAACATTCGCACGCGATCATTGCGCCATCCCGGTATTTGCCGGCGAAAAATCGGAAGCCGAAAAATTTCCCGGCGCGGTGCAAACAATGACGATCGAAGCAATGGTGCAGGACCGGAAAGCGATCCAGGCCGGCACCTCGCATTTTCTCGGACAAAACTTCGCGCGCGCGAGCGGTATTCAGTTTCAGAACCGCGAAGGCAAACAGGAATTTGGCTGGACGACGAGCTGGGGGATGACCACGCGTATGGTCGGTACCGTGGTGATGGCGCATGGCGACGATGATGGAATCATTTTGCCGCCGCGAATCGCTCCGACCCAGATTGTGATTTTACCGATCACGCCGAAGGAAGAAACGCGGGGCCAGGTATTGGAAGCTTGCGACAAACTCGCAGCCCAGCTTCGCGCAAACAAATACGCCGATCTCGCGCTCGAGGTGGAAATCGATCGACGCCAATTCGGTGGCGGGGTGAGAAATTGGGAATGGATCAAGAAAGGTGTCCCGATTCGAGTTGAGCTTGGCCCGCGCGACCTGGAAAAAAATTCGGTAGAGTTGAGCCGGCGGGATCAGCCAGTGAAAGAGAAACAATTCATGGTAACAGGGGAATTCATTTCTCGCGCGCCGGAAATTCTCGGATCGATCCAACAAAATCTTTACCAGCGAGCGCTGAAATTTCGCGATGCCAATACCCGCACCATCGACAACAAGGAAGAATTTTACGATTTCTTCACGCCAAAGAATCCAGCGAAACCGGAAATTCATGGCGGCTTTGCCTGGGCGCATTGGAATGGCTCGCGCGAAATCGAAGAGAAAATAAAAAACGACCTCAAAGTTACAATTCGCTGCATTCCAGTGTCCGGTTCCGAACCCGGGCGGTGCATTTTCACAGGCCAAGCGAGTGAGAAACGAGTGGTTTGGGCCAAAGCTTATTAGCGGGTCGGTTGACGCCGGTACAGACGTTGTTTTACCATTGATTGTTTATGAGCAGTGACCTCACACTCTATAGCCGCGCGATGTGCTCATGGTGCCTCGACGCGAAGGATTTTCTGCAAGCTCGCGGCTATACGTTCACCGAGGTCGATGTCGGCCGGAATCGGACCGCGTACGAAGAGATGAAGGAACTTTCCGATCAAAGTTATGTCCCGACGCTGGTAGCCGGCGAAGAAGTGCTGGCAAATTTCGATGTCGATCAGCTCGAGAAATTCTTAGACGAGCATCAAATCGAACCGTAAATGCTGTTCGGGCTTTTTCTCACCCTCGGGGTTGCTGTTCTCAGTGTCGCTCTGCGCAGTTATCAAACTTCGCTGGCGCAAAAACTCGGGGCCTTCGGAATTCTGATCGCGTCATTCCTGGCAGTTTATTTCATCACCGGGAACGCCGGCTGGGGGGCGGCGGGGGCGGCCGCCTGGCTTTTCCTGCCGTGGCTGGAGATCCTCACGCGCATTCGCACCTTGCGGCTGCCCAAAGAAAAACGGTTGCGGCCCAAAAGTCCGCCCTCCACCAGCTTGTTTCCTGCACTCGACGAGATCAGTCGTGAGATCGAAAATGAAGGCTTCGCTCACGTGAACGATGCCGGCTGGGATTGGGAAGACTACCGGCAATTTTTCAGGTTGTTCTATAAGACCGACGATCGCGCCCAGGCCACAATTTGCCTGAACGAACAACACGATCTTTCCTTTTATTACCTGCGCATTTCCTCGCGCGCGAAAGACGGCCAGATTTGGACGACTTGGAATTATCCGTTGTCTTACGGATTAAAACTAACTCCACAGTTTCGGATCAATCGCCAGCGGCCGGATCAGACATTTTGGCAGCTTTATCAAAGCCATCGCGAATTTCTGCGGAGTCATTCCGTCGAGACAAGCGCGCTCGACGCTCTCGATGACGAACGGATGCAAACCGACATTGAAAATGATTTGCGCGAGCAGATTGCGCACAATGTCCGGGCAGGGGTGCTCAAACCCGCGGCGAAAGACGTAGTGAAGTATTCCTGGCGCGGGATGATCTATCTCTGGTGCCAGTTCTTAATCGATTTGGTTAGATTGTAACTCTTCCTCTTCCTCTATTCTAAGGACAGAAGAGAAAGGTTAAGAGGTAGAGGAAGAGGCTCAGACCTTCATGATCTCGGCTTCTTTGCGCGCGAGATGATCGTCGATCGATTTTACGAAACGATCCGTCAATTTTTGCACCTCGCCTTCTGTGTCGCGCATCCCATCTTCGGTCAGGCCGCCCGCGGCTTTCAGCTTTTTCGCTTCATCCAGGGCAGCGCGCCGATTCGCGCGCACTCGCACGCGTGCTTCTTCCGCCATCTTGCTCAGCGAACGGACCAGATCTTTGCGGCGTTCCTCCGACAATTCCGGGATGGGCAGGCGAATAATCTTGCCGTCCACCGACGGCGTTATGCCGATACGCGATTCGTTGAGCGCTTTCTCGATGTCGCGGACCGTTCCAGCGTCGAATGGTTGCACCACGAGTAAGCGCGGTTCTGGCGCGGTGATGAGGGCAAGCTGTTTGAGTTTCATGGCCGAGCCGTAGGCCTGCACGTCCACATTCTCTACTAGGGCGGGCGATGCTTTCCCGGTCCGCACCGCCGCGAATTCGTGCACCATGAAATCGACGCTTTTTTCCATTGCCATTTCGGCTTCGAGAAGAATGTCGTCGCTACTCATAAAAGATTTTGGCGCGGCCGAATCTTAATCGCAAACCACGGTGCCGATTTTCCGCCCCAGCACCACATTGCGAATATTCTCTGGCTCGTTCATGTTAAAAATGACGATGGGGATCTTGTTGTCCATGCACAAACTGAAAGCGGTCGAATCCATTACCTGCAAACGTTTGCTAAGCGCCTCGGTGTAGCTCACCTGTTCGTAGCGCTTTGCGTTTGGATTTTTATTCGGATCGGAATCATAAACGCCATCGACCTTGGTTGCTTTCAGAAGCACTTCCGCGCCGATCTCACTCGCACGCAACGCCGCCGTCGTGTCGGTGGAAAAATAGGGGTTGCCGGTGCCGGCGACGAAAATAACAACGCGCCCGAGCTCGAGATGGCGGATGGCGCGCCCGCGAATGAAAGGCTCCGCTACGTTTTTCATTTCAATCGCGGTTTGCACTCGTGTTTCCACTCCGATTTGGGCGCACGTACTTTGTAAGGCCAGGCCATTGATAACAGTCGCGAGCATTCCCATGTAATCAGCGGTGGTGCGGTCCATTCCGCGATGGGCGGCGGAAGTTCCGCGCCAGATATTTCCTCCGCCGATGACCACACCGATTTGCACCCCGAGATCGCGCACTTCCTTAATTCGCTCGGCAATCGCGAGGACGACCTGTGGCGAAATATTTTCCCGCGCACCGGGCGCCTGAAGCGCCTCGCCGCTTAATTTGAGCACGATGCGTTCATAAGCGGCAGCTTCCGTCTGCATTGGGCGTCAAGATGCCGCAAACGTGTGTGTAATGAAAACAAAAATGCTCTGTTGTCGCCACGGTCCCTGGCTGCTGCGGCTTAGGCAGCCGTAGACGGGAGAGGGGGCACGGCCAGCGACCGCGGCTACAGCTGAGCGATTCGGGAATGCCCACGTAAAAATTCCGCAGCGCTCATTCGCCGTTTCCCCTCAAGCTGAATTTCGCCCAACGACAATGCGCCTTCCCTGGCAGCGACAATCAATTCATTTTCGTCTCGCGAAATATCGCCGGGCTTGCCCCTGCGATCGACAATTGTAGCACCAAAGATTTTCAACTTGCGATGGTCGATCTTCATGAACGCGCCGGGCCAGGGATCGAATGCGCGGATTTTTCTTTCGATGACATCGGCCGACTCAGTCCAGTCGATCCGGCCGTGTTCGCGCTCGAGTTTGGGCGCGTAAGTTGCAAGTTCATTTTCTTGCGGAAGGCGAGGCGCTTTTCCCTTCTCCAGCAACAAGATTGCCTCAGCCAACACTGCCGGTGCAATTTGGGCCAGCTTGTCGTGCAAGGAAGCGCCAGTCTCAGCAGGTGCGATCTCAACTTTTCTCTGAAGCAGGATGTCACCAGTATCGAGACCTTCATCCATATACATGACCGTGATTCCGGTTTCGCGATCGCCCGCCGCAATGGCGGCTTGGATCGGCGCGGCGCCGCGCCAGCGCGGCAGCAACGAGGCATGCAAATTCAGACAAACAACTTTGGGAATTTCGAGAACCTCGCGCGGAAGAATTTGTCCGTAAGCTATTACCACAATCACATCCGGCGTCAGTGCGCGAATAGCATCAATTGACTGCCGATTTTTGATTTTTTCCGGCTGTAAAACGGGCAGGCCGAGTTTACTTTCAGGTGTTGCACCTGCAATACTCAATTGTTGACCCGCTTTCTTGATCGGTGATGGCGTGAGTTTTTGATCGCGTCCGGCTGGTTTATCGGGTTGGGTGACTACGCCGACCAACTCGTGGTCACGCCAGTCGTGCAGCATCCGCAATGTCGGCAGGCCGATTTCACCGGTGCCGATAAGGAGAATCCGCATTCTTGTTAGGAATGCAGAGAAATTGGAACCCGCCTTCCTCGGCGCGCCTGTTGCGCCGCGATCGCTTGCGCCATCATTTTTTCACCGGCCGTGACTTCGCGCGATCCGACCGAAGAAGCGCAACCGGTGCAGAGATAATCGTACAGTTCTTTGTCAGGCAAAACTAGCAGCAGCCGTTCGCGCACCGGCATGGCCGTTTTGCATTTGTCGCAATAAAGGCTGGAAGCAGTGAAGTTCTCAAACTGACTCATTTCGATGCCCATCGACGCCGTTCATACTGGCGAGGATGTCGAACAAAACCTTCGCGGGTGGCTGCATCGCGTCAACCACCGTGATGCGATCTTTTGGATAGTAGGTGAGCACGGGACGGGATTCGTTTTCGTAAATGTTGAGGCGTTTTTGGATTACCTGCTCATTGGCGTCATCGAGCCGGTTATCTTTCAAGGCGCGCTTTTTCAGCCGGACGAATAGGGTCTCCCGATTCGGGCATGCGAGATGGAAGACTTTTTCCACGTCGATCATTTGCTCCATGATTTTTGCCTGGTTCACATTTCGTGGAATCCCATCGAGCACGAGCGTATCGATATCGGGTTTGAATTTGTGAGCGTCGACCGCGGCGTCGATTGCTTCTTTCCAGAGCTCGACCGTGATTTCGTCGGGCACGAGCTGGCCTTTGCTCGAATATTCGAGAAAAGCTTTGCCGACATCGGTGCGGGTGTCGATTGAGCGGAAAACATCGCCACAGGGACAATGGAAAAAACGCGGGATACTGCCGAGCGTTTTGCCCTGTGTGCCCTTGCCGCTACCCGGCGCGCCAAAGAGAATGAACGTCTTGTATTTCATGGAGGAACTTTCTTTTATAAAACAAACAGCATGATTTGGGCAATAGTTGTCCCGTACTCTTTGGTCATCCCGAGCTACGTCGAGGGATCCCGTTGCGCTACCTCAAAGCTTAGTCCTATTTCAGACTTACCTCGCCGCGACCGGATCGACATTCACTCGTCGTCCCGCCCGATCGAAGCGCACGTTCCCATCGACCAGCGCAAAAATGGTATAGTCGCGCCCAAGCCCGACGTTTTTCCCCGGCAAAAATTTTGTTCCCCGCTGCCGCACAATAATGTTGCCCGCGACGACCAGCTCGCTGCCGAATTTTTTCACACCCAGCCTCTTGCTGACGCTATCGCGCCCATTCTTTACGCTGCCTTGTCCTTTTTTGTGAGCCATTGGCGAGGGTTGATGGTTAATCAATGATGCTTAATTGGGTTCTTCTTCGTAATCTTATTCTTAATCGTATTCCTATTCGGCCGCTTCTTTTTTTGCGCTTTTCTTTCCGCCGACGCTGATCGATTTAATTTTCAGCCGGGTCAGCTTGCGCCGATGACCCACCGTGCGGTGGTAACCTTTTCGTCGTCGAAATTTGTAGGCGACGACTTTTTTGTCTTTGCGTTGCTCAACCACTTCCGCTGTCACCTTCGCGCCGTCGATCGGCGCGCCATGGCTGACGTTGTCGCCATCGGCGTGCATTAAGACATCAGCAATCACCACCTGCTTGCCCGGCTCGGCCTCCAGTAAATCGACATCGATCGTGTCGCCTTGCGCGACGCGATACTGCCGGCCGCCGGTCTTGATGATTGCAAAGGCCATATGAGTGATTTCTCTCTGGGGAAAAAGCCGCGCAAAATCCCACAAATGCACCGGTTTGGCAAACGGAAAGCGTAGCTGATGTGGCTGCCGCATCTCTGGCGGCAGAGTTTCTCGGGTCTGCCGCTCAGGACGGCGGCAGCTACTAAGACAGATAATCAGGAACCCGCCGCTCCTTTGACCAGCAGCACGATCTCTCCTTTTGGCGGATGCGCTTGATAATGCGCGAATAGTCCGGCCGCGCTCCCCCGTCGGAACTCTTCAAATTTTTTGGTCAGCTCGCGAGCAACACAGAGTTGCCGGTCTTGCAAGATGTCGATGGCGGCAGTGAGCGCTTTGATTAATCGATATGGCGATTCGAAAAAGATCGTTGTCTCCTGGCGTTCATTCGCGGCGCGCAATTCGCGTTCGCGTTGCCCGCTTTTCACCGGCAAAAATCCACGAAAACAAAACTTCTCCATTTCAAATCCTGAACCTACCAAAGCGGTCAGGATCGAAGACGAGCCGGGAACAACGGTGAAGGGGAGATCACGCCGAATGCATTCGCGAATTAGCCGCGCTCCCGGATCGGACAGCCCCGGCATCCCGGCGTCCGTCACCAGCGCGATGTTTTCTCCCGTAGCGAGCCGCTCGATTAATTGCGCAGTGCGCATCGCTTCATTGTGCTCATGAAAACTGACGAGCGGTTTTTTGATTTCAAAGTGTTTGAGCAACATCCCAGAGTGCCGTGTGTCTTCCGCCGCGATCGCGTCAGCCAATTTCAGTACCTCCAGCGCGCGCAGGGTGATGTCGCCGAGATTTCCAATTGGCGTCGCGACGATGTAAAGCATGCGCGATCATCGGATGAGATTCGGTTTTGTGCCATTGGATGTGACCCGCAGCTGCGACGGCAGGGAGCAGCGCTCGACTGCGCTTGTGTCGTTGCGTTTTCTTTTTTATGCCGCCCGCAAGCTAAGGAACACAGACTTTTCAGTCTATGCACCCAGTGGAGTTTTGCTCCGCTGAGACCGGTCCGAAGCAGGAGCGGGAAAAACTCCCGCTGGCCGCACGGGCCAGCGGCCTGTGTTCCGTTACCTACTGAAGGTCTTCGCCTCTGAGAATAAAGCCGAATTGTTCAGCCAAAACGAACTGAAAGAGGAGGAATGATATGAGAATGCCTTTTTGTTTGCTGGCCCTGTTGGGCTTAGCTGGCTGTGTCGCGGAAACCCCTGTGACGACCACGACTGAAGTGACGCGCGAAACTGTGACCACTGGTCCCGCTGTGGCCCGACCGGTTACGCGAGAGGTTTTGGTTACTCAAGCCCCGCCGCCAGTTCGGGTAGAGACGAGAACCGTTGCACCAGGGCCGAGCTACGTTTGGACGAACGGCTACTGGCAATGGACTGGCACGAGCTATGCATGGGTGCCGGGCCATTGGGTTGCGCGTCCGAGACCGGCGGCGGTCTGGGTTGAGGGTCGCTGGGTGCGCCATCCCGGCGGGTGGGCCTGGGTCGCCGGTCACTGGCAGTAAAAGCATTCCAGGCGATCGATAAAATCGATTTTATCGCGAAACGAATCGATTTGCTCGACATTGTCGTGAAGGCGTTCTTGCCTTCACGTGCATCGACCCGTTTCCCGACGCAATCGTGCGACCCGCATTCTCATGCGCGGATTGCTTGGGGCCTTTCTAATCGTTTTCCTGCTCATCGCCCTGATCTATTTCAAGCAGCACTCATTGGTTTATCATCCGCGCCCCTACGACCCGGATTACGCACGGGCGCTACCGCCGAACGGCGAAGAAATTTCGTACCTGCTGCCGTTCGGCAAACAAACGGCGTTTTATATCCCGGCACGAAATAACGGACGATTGCCGAGTAGGCTTTGGATCGCGTTTTGCGGCAACGGTTCTCTTGCACTCGACTGGACGACGATCCTGGCGGGCTACCCAAATTCTAATGATGCATTCCTGCTTGTTGATTATCCTGGCTACGGACAATGCCAGGGTTACGCTACCATCGCGAGCACGCGGGTTTCGAGCGACGCCGCGCTGAATGCGCTGGCGAAACGGCTCGCTCTTTCCGAGGAAGAAATGGAATCGCGACTCTGCACGATTGGTCATTCGCTCGGCTCCGCGGTTGCGATCGATTTCGCAGCGCGCCATCGCGTCCAGCGAGTTGTCGCGATCTCGCCCTTCACCACTCTGCGCGAAGAGGCCGCCCGGATTGGGGGGCCTCTGTCACGTCTGCTGATCGAGAACTACGATAACCGCTCCGGCATTGCTGAAATTCACAAACGCAATCCGGAGGCAAAAATCGCGATTTTTCACGGGACAAAGGACGAAGTTATCCCTGTGCGGATGGGCCGCGAGCTGGCCCAAAAATTTTCTTTCATCGACTTCTTTCCGGTTGAGGGCGCGGACCATGTGAGCGTCTTGTCCGAAGCCCACGACAAAATCGTTCGCTGGATGAAAAACTGAATGTTGGCGCGACGCTGCGGTTGGAATCTTTCTCAAGCTCAATCCTCTTCATGTTACTTTAAAGCTGCGTGTGATATGATACTTTGGAATAATTCAAGCTGAGGATCGCAGGCGATGAGACCGAAAAGTCCGTGCGAAATCAGAAAGCGCCGGTTTCCGCAAACGGCCTATTTCTTTCACTCGGACATGGGTGGGTGGCGTGGCTATTGGTCCGCCCCGGGCGATGAGGGAGAATCCGATCAGCGTAAATTTTACGATTTCACGCGCGAGTTCCTGCGCGAGTCCGCGCGTGAAAGAGCCAAAGAGATGTATGTCTTCGCGCTCGTCGTTCTCACCGCCGCCTGGCCGGTCGGCTACATGGTGGTGACGGTCGTGAAACTGCTGCTCAAAGGTCACCCGCTGGATTAAACAACGGTTACCGCGGACCGGAGTCGCGTACGCCGCAAAGAGACAGACGCTTTTGCCCGCCTATTGCGGCGGCCAGAGAAATTCGGCTCGATATTCGGGTGTGGCTTCGGGGGCGAAGCCATGGCGCATGATGTTTTCGGTAACGACGCGCGGGACGAGGAAGTTGAGCAGGTAATCGCTGCCGCCGGCTTTAGTTCCCCCGCCGCTCATTTTGAATCCGCCAAAAGGGTGACGGCCGACCACTGCGCCGGTGCAGGAGCGATTGATATAAACATTCCCGGCTACGAGCTCCGCTTTGATCCGCTCGATGTTAGCGGGACTGCGCGAGAAGAATCCGGCGGTGAGCGCGTAATCGGTATCGTTGGCAATTCTAATCGCATCGTCCAGATCGCGCGCTTTCAACACACTCAACACCGGCCCAAAAATTTCACACTGGCTTAGGGTCATTTCCGGTTTTACGCCGGTAAAAATGCTGGGCGGA
>QHPP01000151.1 GCA_003219125.1 Verrucomicrobiota bacterium | reverse complement strand
ATTGGCATACACAAAATTTCCTGAGTCCGGCAATTTGTGGATGGATATTTCACTGTTACCAGCATCTTTACCGTGGATAATCGTGCGGTACACAAATTGTCCCGTCTTGAGATATCCCGCGTTCGGTTCTGACGTGGCGATCTGAGCGCCGGCGTGGAGCTCTGCGACTAATGCCAACAGCAGAAATCTAAGTAGAATGGGTGGCATCGTGGCGACCATCCGAGAGACTTTATTTTTTTCGATCGATGCTAAACGCTCTGTCTTCTTTTGTGAAACCTACTCTGGGATAGTAGTCCGTAGCAGTAGGAACTGAAAGTAAAAGCAGCATTGACTGTTCTCCGATTCTTTCCCTGGTAAGCTCAATAAGTCTTTTGCCAACGCCTGACCTTTTATAATCAGGACTGACAGCAAGATCAGCAAGATAGCTACACCACACCCAATCGGTAATTGTGCGGGAAACACCTACCAGTTTGCTTCTGTGCCAGGCCGTCACGATCAAATCTGAATTTTCGAACATGGTCATTATCCTTTGAGGATCGTGAGTCGGCCTAGGAAGGCCGGCATCATTATAAAGTTCAATCACCTGTTCTGTTATCGGAACGATACCGAATTTGTAGCTAATTTGTGGACTCATGGTCTTGCTCATTTTTTCGGTGACGTACCTCAACCTCACCGCCTGCCGCATCCAGCAATTCGACAGAGGAGATCTTAAAGTTCGAGGCAAACCTTGCCAAAGTGCTTTTGGGATTCGAAATACTTGAAGGCCGCGACGATTTCCTGCAGCGGAAAACGGCGGTCGATAACGGGCTTAAAACGATTGGCCGTGATCGCTCGAATCATGTCCTCTTGATCTGCTCGGCTGCCAATGGAGATCCCGCTGATACGAATCTGATTCGAAAAGAGTGCCGGGATCTCCACTTCTGCCGCAGAACCAGTCAAGACGCCTATTAGGGCGATATGCCCGCCCGTCCTGCACGCTGTTATCGACTGCGTCAACGTGGCGGGTCCGCCGACCTCAATCACATGATCGACACCGCGTCCGTCCGTCGAATCCTTTGCCTTCTGGCCCCAGTCCGGCACGGCCTTGTAATTGATGACGGTGTCGGCCCCGAGACGCTTGAGCTTTTCCAACTTCTCCTCCGAGGAAGAGGTAGCGATAACTCGGGCGCCTGCAGCTTTCGCGAATTGCAGCGCGAACAGCGATACACCACCCGTGCCAAGTATCAGCACCGTATCACCGGGCTTCACCTGGCCGCACACCACCAAGCCTCTCCAGGCGGTGACTCCCGCGCAGGTGAGCGTCGCCGCCTCCACGTGCGTGTAGCCTGCCGGTGACTTGGTGAAGGCGTGCGCCGGCATGCACACGTACTCGCGGGCATAGCCGTCGGCACTATCTCCCGGTATGTCCCGCCTCGTAGCGGGCGTCATTTCGCCTCCCAGCCAATAGGGCCAAAACGTGCTGACGACGGTATCTCCGATCTTGAACTCATCGACATCGTCCCCGACCGCGATCACTTTTCCAGCGCCGTCGGACATCGGAATGCGGCCGTCGGCGCATGGTATTTTCCCCAGCACCACCATGTCGTCATGAAAATTCAACGAGCTGGCCCGGATCCTGACCAGCAATTCACCTGGCCTTGGTTTGGGATGATCTTCCTCGACCAACTTGAGATTTTCCAAGCCTCCCGGCGCTCTCAGCCTAACCAGCCTCATGAATATGCAGGTTCTAACCTGTGATCTCTGCCCCAACTCTTGTGTTCCGTCACGATAAAAATATCCGATTG
Source organism: Verrucomicrobiota bacterium (assembly GCA_003219125.1). Taxonomy (GTDB): domain Bacteria; phylum Verrucomicrobiota; class Verrucomicrobiia; order Chthoniobacterales; family UBA10450; genus AV69. Next base: position 3,071 of record QHPP01000151.1, on the reverse strand, counting down.
ACTTTTCAATACGTACGTCCGTATTATCCTCCAACTTAGCAATGGGTAGGCCTTCTCTTCGCGGCAAAATATTGCGAACCGGTATGCGCTTGATGTTTAGGTCCGGTTATCAAGGAGCGAGCGTGCGCGACATCTGCGCGGCTGCTGGCGCCCCGCAAGGGTCGTTTACCAACCATTTTCGTTCGAAAGAGGCCTTCGCCGAGGAAGTGCTCGACCAATACTTCGATTACTTAAAGGGATTGGTGAAGCAGGCGCTAAACGATGAAACTCGCACGCCGCGCCAGCGGCTGAAGCGGTATCTCGATATCATCACTGGCAAGCTAGAATGCGATCGCTGGAGAATCGGATGCTTGATTGGTGATTTGAGTTTGGAAACCAGTTCCCAGAGCAAACGCTTGCGCGCGCGGCTCGACGCAATTTTTCAAGAGTGGCGCACCCTATTTGCATCGTGCATTGCGGCGGCCCAGTCCGCGGGCGAAGTCGATTCAACGTTTGATGCCACTGAACTGGCCGAATTCCTATTGGCGTCCTGGGAAGGAGCAATTCTACGAATGAAGGTCGAACAGGGGCCCGCAGCTCTTGAGCGCTTCAAAACAATTGTATTTGAAACCGTCTTCAAGACACCCGGAACTCTTAACGTCAGGACGCGGCGAGTATCCGGCCGATCAAGAAAGCGCGGTGTTAAGCGAGCCCCGACTCGGGCAGCGGTGAATCTCAAAGCAGATTGGAGATGATATGAAACGACCTTTGTTGTTGAGGTCAGTGACTATGATTGCTCTGCTCTTGGCGGCGGCTTCCCTGCTAGCGGACAAAACAAAAAGTGAGGAAGCGTTTGATCGCCTGGCGACGCTCAAGGGACAATGGAGCGGGGAACAAGAGGGCATTAAAATCAGTTTGATTTATACGCTGACCGCAAACGGCAGCGCATTGATGGAGGAGTTTCGACCCGAGAGCGGCGCGATAATGATTACGATGTTTACGGTCGACGGTGATCACCTGATCGCCACCCACTACTGCTCGGCGAAGAATCAACCACAGATGATGACGTCCGCCATCACCGATGTGCAGAAGCCGCTGGCATTTTCCCTTGCTCGCATTACCGGATTGAAATCGCCAGACGATTGGCACAATACCGGCCTGACAATGATCCAGGAAGACAACGATCATTTGACTCAAGAATGGACTTATCAGTCCAAGAAGAAGAGCGGGAAAAGGACCTTCCGATTTACGCGTGTTCGGCCAGAGCAAGTTCACGACGCTGAGTGAATGAGATCACGAGCGACACATGCGGTCGATGGCGCGAGAATGAGATCGCATATTGGTGCGCTCGCAACCGCTTGTCTGTTTAATTTAGCAGTCCAGGCAGATCTCGCCCCAGCGCAGCAAAGTTTAGTTGACGGCAAGATCGCGCGAGATGGCGCTGATCTTTTCTACACCATAGCCGGCGCTAGTGGTGATTACGTGCTCGTGTTAAGCGGCGGCCCCGGCGAAGACATTCGTTCGATGCAAGGTATCGCTGACGAGCTGGGCAAGAAATATCGATGCATTATGTGGGAACAACGCGGGACGGGTAGATCGAAGCTGCCAAAGTATGACTCGTCGACGATCAACCTGAACGCATATATTGAAGATATCGAGGCGCTCCGTAAGCAACTGCACGCCGAAAAGCTTATTGTTGTCGGAAACTCGTGGGGAATGATTCTCGGCCTGGCTTATGCAGGGACACACTCCGACGCAGTCCGCGCAGTTGTCACGATTGGTTCGGGTCCGATCACGTTGGAATATCTCGGTGTGTTTTCCGACAATCAGATTGCAAGACTCGGTGCATGCGAACTCGAGGTTCACGACTTTTGGAAAGATCCAGCGCGCCAAGCAGCTGACTCCGACCGCGCCGCGTTTGAACGCTTACGCGCGGCAACACCGGCTTACTTCTATGACCGCAAGAAAGCGTTGCAGATCGCCTCGGAACTCAAGCCTGAGGATTACAATTTCCGCGTTCCGCCTGCTTTTCTTAAAGCTGAAGGAAAGTATGACATCCGGCCGAAGCTCAGAACGATCGCTGCTCCGGTTCTTCTCCTTCAAGGGCGACAGGATCTGGCAGGCGAAGCGAATGTTTGCGAAGCGCACTCGCTAATCAGGAATTCGACGCTCGCGTTCATCGACAAATGTGGCCACATGCCCTGGCTGGAGCAGCCGGAGCAAACTTGGAAAATTATCGATGAGTTTTTAGCGCACTTACCGAACAGCTAATGCCAGTCCGGCTCGGACCTCGCGCTGAATCCGTGCAGTTCACTCACCTCGATGGTGCTGGGGAATTTGAGCCAGGCAGACCACCCCGGTCATTTGGTCGATCACCCATTCGTACGCCGCTTACGATGCAAAATCAGACAGACCCAAACTTGACGGCTTTAAGCCGTCAAGTTTACGCGCGTGACTGCTTAATCAATTACAGCAGTCTTTTGATGCGCCTTGTCTTGAGACTCGCTTTGATACCCGTCCTCGCGGCGCGATATTCGCACCGTCTCGCCGCCCGCTGTGATCTCTCGCTGAATCCCACACCCGCGGAAATCAATCTCATCAGCGCGATGACCCTCGGACTGATTATGAACAAACCGGCCGGTGCTGTTTGAATAGTGCCATGTGCTGCTGCACGCGTCTGGACTCGTCGCGAGTAATTCCTCTTACGCTAAGCGTTTGCTCTCCATAACGCATTGCTGAGCCAAAATCACCGGCTTCTGCACATGCAACGGCCAACGTGTCGATCGTACTAGCATCCGCCCATTTCGTAATCTTACATGCGACCTTCGCATCCTGAACTGCTTGTTGCCCGTTTCGAAACGAGGCGTCAGGACAGGTTGATCTAAACCACGCACGTTCCCGAAGCGCTCTGGCATAGCTGTCGAGGTGAGGGTGAATCGCAACAACGTGATCTAGTTCTCTTAAACTATCTGCGTACTTTCCCAGCCGAGCGTTTGCCTCCGCGCGCAGCAAGGCGGCTTCGACAAACGCCGAATATTTCGCAAGTACCCAATTACAATCCTGAATGGCCAATTCGTACTTGTGCTGCAACA
>QHPP01000150.1 GCA_003219125.1 Verrucomicrobiota bacterium | reverse complement strand
CAGGACAAGACGCCGAAACTCTAAATGCGGGACGCTTAGGCGCGGGCAGAAGTCGGGAAATCACAGCCTGCTCGTACGAACGCCGCCTTCTCAATAAGCCTTTCCTCTCTTCCTGTTTCCTAATACTTGCTGTTAACGGCCACTCTTCCCGTGCCACTGTTGCAAGTGCGTCTTTGCACCCAGTCGCCAACCAATGCGATCGCCCTATCTGCTTCGGGAAAAGAGCCAGCCCAGATCGGAAATATGTGCTGCATTCCCGAAGCAA
>QHPP01000087.1 GCA_003219125.1 Verrucomicrobiota bacterium | reverse complement strand
CATCAATTCCTCAACAGACGCGGACAGGCCAAACGCTTTTTTGTAAAACTCGACGGCGAGCCGGTAACTCACCCCCAACACGTTTCGGTGGTATTCCCCGCGATAGGTGACGCCGTGTGCGGCGAGCAATTTCGCGTCGATCTCGTTCCACCACGGCTCGGAGTCGGCGAGGACGCCATCCAGATCGAAGATCACAGCGCGGAATGGTTGCGGCATGATGGGGGATTGTAGCACGGAGCATGGAGCGCGACCGCGCTCCAGTTATCAGTTATCTGTTATCTGTTAAGCGGGCAGGGGAGCGCGACGCGCTAGAGGTCAAAGGTTAGAGGTCAGAGGAGTCGAATGATGAAGCAAGAATGAAGAATTCATGCTCATGCTCGTAATCGTAATCATGTTCAGAGATCAGAAGTCGGAGATCGGAGGTCGATGCCGGACGTCGACAAATGTGCGGGGCAATCGTCGAAACCAAAGTCATTATGTCTTGACGGTCTAGTGGCTGGCAGCACGCTTCTAGCATAGACAACGCGTGTCGAAGCGCGCTGACTTCGATGTAGCTCGCCCTGAAAGGGTCCGCTGGTTCGAGACGGGTTGCCCTAAATTCAACCCGGAGAAAAGTTCATTATGAAATTATTCACGCCAGTTCTGGTAATCACACTCCTCGCCTTCGCGGTCGCGCCGTGTGCGCGCGCTCAGGAAAAATCTGCCGACTCGAGCGCAACCAAGACCAAGCTCAAGGAGATGGAAGACACCTGGGAAAAGGCGTTTGTAAACAAAGATCACGCCGCCATCGGAAACATGGTAGCGGATGATTTTGCTGGATTCAGTTCCAAGGGAAAGCATCTGACCAAGTCCCAGCTCCTCGATGAGATTAAAAACGAAACCGACATTTTGAGCTCGGCGTTAAACGAGAAAATGGATGTGCACGTCTACGCGCCGAACCTCGCCACGGTCTGCGGCACCTCGACGGAAAAGGGCAAGGATAAGAATGGTAAAGAGTTTACCCGCAGCTTCGCCTGGGTGGATACTTGGATGGAGCGCAATGGCAAATGGGAGTGCATCGCCGAAGCTGTCATGCAGTTCCCGGAAAAGAAGTAACCGGCGGACGCGGCTACACGTTGCTAGGGCGAATTCTGCCTTGCCAGACGCATGGAGTGTCTCGGCAGCTAGAAGTGCGTTCGAAGTGCTGGAGCAACAAGATCTATAGTTGCCTCATCTTTGAGGATGAGCATCGCTCCATTATTTCTCTGGACATGCAGAAGTTGGAGTTAGAATGCAGAAGGTGAAATGCAGACCTCCAAACGAGCATTAACCGGCCTTTGGATCATTTTGGCCCTCGCATTCTGCATCGGCGTCGGTGTCCTGACTGGGCTTCATGGCGGCATGCACAACGAAGCCGGCGCGATATACGATTCCAGCGGTGGAAGACATGCAATCGTCGGGAGAGACGCGGTTCGCTTGTATGGTGCGTTCGTTCTTTTGGGCATCCTTGGAGTGACAGCTCTTGCCACACTTGCTCGGTCTGTGGGCGGGATCTTTCCACCGCGCCGGAAACACAATCGCTCTTCCGAGCCATCAAAGGTCTGACAGAGATCAAAGGGTAGGAAATGACGAAGCAGGAATGACGAAGGACGAAAGAATGACAAAGCGCGAATGAAGAACTCCTGCTCGTGCTCATAATCGTAATCGACCCAGCTTTCGCAACGCTACGGCGCGGCAAGGGCGCGTGTACTCCCTAGTCAAATGCAGCCCGGAACTTGACTGGTTAAACCAGTCAAGTTTTAGAAATTAGAGTTACCCGACCACATCCCTGCTCGGCGTATTCTTAATTCCTTCCGTCTTTTCCAGCAGCATCATCGCCAGAATCGCGATCGCGATCGGCACTATCACATTTAGCCACAGCGTGCCGGCGAATGCCGCCGCAAACGATTCGTGAAATGCCTGAAGGACTTGTTCCACCTGGCTCGCGATTAGGCCGCTGTCGATCTGGCCGATTCGTTCGGCCGCACCGGGCTGCTCCAAAAGCTTTTGTTGCGCAAATGACAATGGGGTTTCGGACAATCTGAAAACGAGCTGGCGGTGAAATAGCGCGCTGTGAAGTACACTGGCGGCGGAAACTCCGATCGCACCTCCGGCAAATCGGAACATGTAGATCATTCCCGTTGCCTGGCCGGAGCGCTCCGCGGAAATCGCAGCCAAACCGGCTGTGTTCAGCAAAGTAAATCCGGGACCGACCCCGGCGGCAATAAGCAGAAATGGAAATACCATCCCAATGTATCCGTACGATGCAGGCACAACGGAAAGGATCGTCAGTCCTAACGCGAGGGAAACGCAGCTCAGAATGAGCATAGTGCGCAATGGAAACCGACTCGTTAGGCGTCCAGACATGACTCCGGTTACGGCAAGGACGAGACTGAGTGGCGCCAGAGCGATTCCCGCGGTCAATGCGTTGTAGCCGAGTCGTTCCTGCAAGTAAACGGCTGTGATGAACAGAAAAAGAAAGAATACGAACCCAAGAAGAAAGCTGGCGACGCAGGAACAAAGAAAAGCCGGTAGTCGAAGAAGTTTGCCGTCGAGAATGGCGTCATCTGTGCGACGTTCAATGAAGGTCAAGATCACAAACAAGGCCAGCGAAAGAGCGATCAATCCGAATGCCGCCACCTGATTCTTAGCAGGATTTTGAGCCGCATTAAGGCCGAGGAGCAAACTCGTCAGCGCCGCCGCCAGACTGAGCACGCCGGCAATATCAATGCGATGTGAAGCGTTCTCAGCGTGCGACTCTTGAATTGCCCGTAGCGTAACGATCATTATCACGGCGACCAGCGGCAGATTTATGAAAAAGACCCATCGCCAGCTCACTTCGGCCGTAAGGAAACCACCCAGGAGCGGCCCCATCGATTGAGCTACGCCCGATACGCCTACTAATATACCGAGCGCAGACGCACGCTGCTCCGCTCCGTAAGCGTTGGAAATGATCGCCATGCCTGCGGGGACCATTAGCGCTCCAGCAGCACCCTGTAAGATCCGCCCAATTACGAGAATCAAAAGGGTGGGCGCGATTCCGCAAAGCAGCGAGGCCAGCGCAAACAGGATTGCGCCTGCCAGCAGGCAACGGCGACGTCCAAAGACATCAGCGACCCGGCCTGCCGCGACAATCAGCGCAGCGAACGCCAGCATGTAGCTGTTGAGTCCCCACTGAAGATCGCCCAAACTTGCATGCAGATCCTTACCGAGCGTAACCAGCGCTACGTTGACCGTCGTGATATCGGCGTTCAGGATCGCGAATACCACGGCGATCACGAGCAACGCTAAGCGCGGATTGGTTGGGCGCGAGGAAGAGGGATACATCACAAGAATCACACCATATTATCAATCCGATCCAGTTTGCCCAGTCGCACGCTTGTATCTCGAAGAATGGAAGCCAGGGAGGTCAAGTCCCATCGCACGACCAAACTTCTTCGCAGCTTACAGGCTGTGTATGGAAAGGTTTCGGTCACGCCAGCAGAGACGATAGGAAGCAGGTTTTCTCTTAGCCGCGCGTTTTAACATTGCCGCGCGCCACTTGCTCCGCTACGCGAAAGAAGTGAAACATATACTCCGGGCTATTGGTATCGGCGCCCTGTTTGCCAGCTCCGCCCTCGCTCAGCAGGCGCACAGCCTCGACGTGGAGATCGGGCAGCGGGTTAAACTTCGGCTTTTCGGAGGCCCGAATGTCGAGGTCATCGTAAACGGTGTCGATCAGTTCGACATCACTGTCACGCTCGTTGATTACGAACACATGCGATTCGTTCGTACGAACGGCAACTATGGCTATCGGCAACCAGGCATCACGAACAAGCAATTCAAGATCGCCGATCGGGGACCGACCCGGCTATTCCATCGCGGCGATTGCAGCGTTTACTACGTCCCCAGTATGGACACGCGCATGAACCACGCGAAGCTCGAGGTAAAGGTCGAACACTAAAGCTTAATCGTTAATCGGAGGGGCGCACTTCGGTTCTTCATAGGACCTGCGGAAGCAGCTCCCTCCGGATCGAAATCTCAAAGCTCGGCGGTCTCAGACCGCTGCTCCACGTGAGGTTGGAGGGCAACGGGCCCGTTCCTGTTTCGGTGTCGGGAGAAAACAGACTCCGCATTCATCGACGCCGATTTGGATTGACCGCGAGGCCGCAAAACGTCGGAATCGCGTCATGAAAATAACTTGCACAATGCTAATGGCTGCGGCGGTATGGTTGACGACGACGGCGGCGGTGTTGGCTGCCAACCCTCATCTCGGCACCTGGAAGCTCAACGAAAGCAAATCGAAGCTCTCGGGCGGTACTAAAAACAATACCGTCACTTACAGCGAGGCCAGAGACGGCATGATCAAGCTGTCAGTGGAGGGCGTGGATAAGGACGGGAAGGCGACCCATTGGACATGGGAAGGAAAATTCGACGGCAAGCAGTACAAGGTAAAAGGAAACAATGCGATGGATACGATTGCCTACCAAATGGTGAACGATCGCACCAACAAGTTCACCGCAATGAAGGATGGCAAGGTCTCTGCGACGGGAACGATCGAGGTAGCGAAAGGTGAGAAGTCGCGCGTGGTCACCGCGAACGACACCGATGCGAATGGGAAGAAAGTGACGGACAAGGCCTATTACGATAAGGAATAGTAAAGACTTAGAAGATTGTAGCTCGCTACGGCGAGTCCATCTGAACGGCGGACAGGAGCAGGGAGCGGAGCCGCGGCAGCAGGACTACACGACGACAAGACCACGGGACAACGCGGAATCGTGAACCGTTAATCGTTGAAATGGTTGAAGCGATGAAGGGTGAATTCGGAGGGACGAGCTTCTGCTCGTCCAAGGACTCGTCGCGGCGAGTCCCTCCGGCCCCGCTCATTGTCCGCGGAGCGCCGATTCACCTGAACGCTTATAAACCGGCCGTTCCGTGATCGTGCTGATAGGCGCGCAACGCGTAGCGCGTTCGACTTCCCATTATTCCGTCGATGGCGCCACGATAATAACCGGCACGAGCAAGTTGTTGCTGGAGGCGGACAACGTTTGATCGACCGATAACGCCGGATCGATTAGCATTGTAACCAGAGCGGTAGCCGGAGTAATAACTGCTGGGGTAGACACGATTCCCGTAGTAACTATCGCCGTAGTAGCCATTGCCGTAGTAGCCGGCGCCATAACCAGAGTAACCCGACCCATATCCGTAGCCGTATCCGTAGCCGTAGGGATAATAGCCATAGCTGTACGGGTAATATCCATAGCCATACGGATAGCCGAAGAAGGGAAAGCCAAAGCTGCCTATGAAAACGAAATCATTAAAGTGGCCGTGGTGGTGATGATTCCAATTTCCGCCATTCCAATGGCCGTTCCAATTGCCGCCGTGGAATGAGCCGGTTCCGTTGCGAACGAAACCGCCTTGAGCGGGCGCGAAATGTCCGTGGTGCGTCCCGGCTGTGGCCATCGACGTTGCCAGCATGACGACAATAAAGCAGACGAGGAATGATTTCGTATTCATAGGGTTTGCAGAGGGTTCACACGTTAAACACCGTAAACTGGGCAAAGTTGTAACATTTGAGGGTGCGGCGGTCGAGGTAATTCGTTGAAGCGGTGAGCTTCCCGTTATCCTTGATTGGTTATCAGTTGGCGTCAGAGGTTCGCCGCCGCGAATCCGTCCTTTAGCAGACCAGAAATCAGAGGCTACAGGTCAGAGATCAGAGGTCGATGGATGGAGGGTACGCCGGGTTCCACTGCGGCCTGCGCTCTTTGCACCATCGCTACCGCGGCGATCAACACGATTCCAGCAACGACCTGATGCCAGAGTAAAGTAGCATGGAAGAATCCCCAGGTGATGCAGACAGCGGCGAGCGTCTGCAACATTTCGAAGTAACCAGCGGTGGACGCGCGAGTCAGTCGCAACCCTTCAAAGTAAATGAGAAGTGGGATGCCGCCGGAAATCGAGGCGAGAAGAAGAAGCGCGACGATGGCTGTGGTCATGTGCGCCTGAGCGGCGGGTGGCCAAAGGGAAGCGCGGTTGACTTTTCCGTAGATGAGAAGGATGAGCGTCATGCAGATCAGTCCGACTACGACGCGCAGACTTGCGGCGAGGCGCAACGGCATTCCCAGCATCGTGCCGCGACCGGCTACAGTGGAGAACCCCCAAAATAACGCGCATACGAGCGCGTAACCGGTTCCCAGGTTCAATCCCGCTTTCTCGAAAGATTCTCCGATGAGGGTGGGATGCCCAACTGACAAAAAGATCCCCGCCAGAATGGCGATGCTGGCGTAAATGAAGAAGCGCGGGGTCAGGCGATCGCCAAACAGAAAGAACGCACCGAGCGTGGAGATGACCGGTTGAATGTTCAGGATCACATTTACGACGGTGGGATTCCCAAACTTCAGCGCCAAAGTAAAAAAAACGGTGCCGACAGCCGAGCCTGCGAATCCGGAGAAGATGAGATAACCCCAGGTGCGCGCGTCGATCCTGGGCAAATCCGCGAGCCTTGAAAGAAGTAGTGGTAAGAGCATGAGCAGAATGAGGACGTGTTCCCAAAACACGATCACCTGCGCATCGAAAAGTTGGTTGAGTGGGATGCGCCAAGCGCTTTCGGTCCCCCACAAGGCCGCGCCGAGCCCGACAAGCCACGGGCCGTAGTTTGCGCGCTGCGTTACACGGGTTTGTCTCACTAGCTCGTCTTATCGCTCGCCATTCCCGAGATCAAGGAGCAAGGAGCGGGAGAGAGATCGGAGATCGTGAGGCTAATGGGAGAGCGCGCTGTTTACCTCCGGAATTACTCTGTCGTATAGCCGAAGGAGCGCTGGCTCTTGCTGGTTTACGTCAATGAGATAGAACACCATGGCAGTAGCCATACCTTTCGGGTTGTCGCTCGACATGCTCGCCGGGGTGAAGGCAGAAGCGAGGAAACTGTTTTCCAAGGTCTGAAAAGCATTTTGCTGGGTGTAGACTTTGGAGATGTCGAAGGCTAATTCCGGTTTGAGATAGGATAAGGCTTGTGTGGCCAGGGCGAGATCCCACGCGGTGTGCTCGAAGATGACAGGCCGCACACCTTCGAAATGGACCTCCTTATAAAGGCGTTCCTCGTTCGGCGGCTCTTTGCTGCGGAGAAACTGCTCCAGTTCGCGCCCGAGAGTTTCGTGATATGCGCGGTTGCGTTGCGTGGCCTGGCGGTTGGTTTCCATTTCAGCGGCGAAATTGCGCAGGGCGGCCCGAGCCTGCGCGCGATGCTCGCTATTCTCGTGCCAGTTGTTTGCCCACAAGGCGAGAAAAACGCCTACGGCAATGAGGACGACCTCGAAAAGCAAGTTGAGGAACGACCGTTGTTCGCCGCGGAAGCTCATGGGCGAGAGTATCTGAGCATGGAACCAGGAGCAAGGAGTGAGGCGCAGCCTCGTTGTTATCGGGTATCCGGACGCTTTAAGTCTTAAGCTTTAAGCGTTGCAGATTTCAGAGTTCAGGGTTCAGAGTTGAGAGAATCAGCCATCACTTATCAGCGGTTGCCTGGAGGTCCGTAGTCCGTTGTGTGGTCAGTAAGTTAGGAGCAAGGATCCGCCCTTGCGCAAGGCCACTCCGAAATTCTTCGCGAGCGAGCAGCGCGACAGGGCAGCGATTCGTTAGAGTTTTCTACCGCGTCGCGACACGAACAAGATAATCACGAAGCACACAATTGTTATGACGATGGCGATGACCACTTTCGGGAGAAAGGGGTGGGCTGGACGAACGCTTTCTTCAACACCCCCGCCGGAGGCGGCAGGCCAATGGCCCTTGATGCTGATGGGTGTACCGAGATCGATCCAGTTGTAGAACCACTTCGCCGGATTAGCGCCCGTCAGCGGCAGGCGAATGCAACCGTGCGAGGAGGGACGTCGCGGGACCTTCCTGAATCCATGAATAAAAATATTCTCGTGCACCTGCACACTCCACGGCATCGGTGCGTTGTGGTAGAGCCGTGAGCGATGCATCCGCGATTTGACTGGCCCAGCCCTGAATTCTCCCGCCGGTGTCTTCTTTCCCTCGCGTCCTGTGCTAATGGTGCTGTCGAGGACGACTCGCGCTCCTTGATACGCGCGCAGGCGCTGGTTCGCCAGATCCACCTCGACCCGTTTATTGGCAAACGGAATCGCGATTTTTGTGTGGTTGCTCCCGACCACGGCCTGCATTCCGTCATCGCTCCAAGTAATCGTCGCGCCTGCGCGTTGCAATTCATCGAGCGGTACCAACAATGCCCCATTTGTGAGCTTTCGAAGATGTGCGGCATCGAGCAAGTGGCCGTTCAGGGAGATTTGCCCGGACTCTTGATCCAATTGTATTTCCCAGTGGAGGGCGAACGCAATTTCCTCAACCGGAACGAAGAGCATGTGGGGATTGTCGGCGAAACTGACGCCGTCAAGCCCTTCGGACGGAATTGCCTCTAAACGCGGGGCAGAGATCGTCAAGGCCATTAACATTACTCCGAGTCTAGTGCGCCAATACATCTAACGAGAACAAGGGCAGGCAATGACGAAGCACGAATGAAGAATGACGAAGGAATGACAAAGCGCGAATGAGGAACTCATGCTCATGCTCGTAATCGTAATCGTAATCCAATTGCAGACCGGAGGTCGGTGAGAACAAGGAGCTGGAAACAGAGAACAAGGAGCGACGGCCAGACCACTGACCACGGACAACGAGGGCTACGGAAGCGTGGAGCAAGACGCAGCGAGACGAAGCTTCGTAGTTATCAGTTATCTGTTGTCAGAAGACTTTAAGTTTTAAGCGTCGCAGGTTTCAGAGTTCAGGGTTACGAGTTCGAGAGAATCGGCCATCAACCGTCACCAGTCCTTAGTCAATGGTCCGTAGTCCGTGGTCAATGGTGATCTATTTGCCGCCACGAGGGCAAGCCGTTGCGCGCGATCAGCTCCATCTGTTGGCAAAAACGATCCAGCTCGCCAAGCGTAGTGTAGACGTTGGGGGTGATTCGAAGGCCCTGAAACTCCTCGTGAATGATGGGCGTGACGAAGATGTGATGTTTGTCGAACAGATACTTGCCAATGGCCTCAGGATTGATTCCTTCGATTTGAACATTCGCGATGGCACATGATTGATTCGACTCGAACGAAGTGTTGAAGTGAATCTTCGGCACATCTTTGAGCCGGTTCATCCAGTAACGTGACAGGTAACGCAACCGCGCTTCCTTGCGTTTGCCGCCGATACCGTTGTGAAACAAGAGCGCCTCACCAATGGCCAGTTTTATCGCCGCCGAGTGTGTGCCAATCTCTTCGAACTTGCGTATGTCCGAAGATTGCTTGGATTCCGCCGCCATCAACGGCCAAAGCTTTTCGATCTTATCGCGCTTCACGTAAAGCAGGCCCGTGCCTTTGGGAGCGTGCAACCACTTATGCAGGCTGGTGCCGAAGTAATCGCAACTGAGGTCTTTCTGCTTGAAATCAAACTGCGCGAAAGAATGCGCGCCGTCGACAATCGTCTCGATTCCTTTGGCGCGGGCCATCTCGCAGACTGCTTTCACGGGAGTGATCTGTCCGGTGATGTTGATCTGGTGCGCGATCAGAATGAGGCGGGTGCGATCGGTAATTCCTTTTTCAAATGCGGAGGTGATCTCATCGAGGTTCTTTGGCGGAATAGGAATCTGAATGAGCTTAAGCTTGAGGCTTTCTCGCTTCTCACGCTGACGGAGCGTGGTCAGCATGCGCGGATAATCCTGAGTGGTGGTGAGAATTTCGTCACCCGGTTTAAAGTCCATGCCCATGAGCAGAATCTCGAGTGACTCGGAAGCATTGCGCGTGATCGCAATCTCTTCGCGATCGCAGCCGAACAGTTCGGCCAGACCGGTGCGAATCGTTTCCGATTGTGGCTCGAGGATTTGCCACATGGTGTAGGCGGTGGCGTCTTCCTGTTGCCAGGTGTAACGCACCAGCGCCTCGGTCACGATCCGCGGGCTGGGCGAAACTCCGCCATTGTTCAGGTTGATGATGCCACGCGTGACAGTGAAAGAGTTTTGAATGACGGCCCAATAGTCTTCGTCCATGGCCGCTTGCTCCGGCGTCAAATGTGCCACACTCTGCGTCGCGGCTCTGACGGTTTTCAGCAACGACGCGACCGTGGCAGAAGAAAGCGCGGCCAGACCGAGGCCTTTGCCGGCCAGCGCAAGAAAGTTGCGTCGAGTGCGCTCACGAAGCACGGAATTTGAAATTGTCACAACGTGGGAAGCAGCGTGATTAGGAGGTGCAGTCTTCTCTGTCCGATCTCCTGCGGCAAGTCAAGCTAGGAGCTGGAGATGGTGATGAGTGAGAAGTGATCGGTAAGAGGTGAGAAGTCGCGCTTCGCCGTGAATCGTTAAAGCGTTAAATCGCTACTAGCAGAGGAGCGAGGATTGGGCAGCGTGAGCTGGGAGTTGGAAGCCAACTCCTGATACTACCAGTGTCGCGCTCACACGAACGAAGCTCGCGGGTTATTTGTTAGAAGTTTCTCTCAATTGAAAACACTGAAAACGCCGAAATGGCAAAGTAGAGAGCTGGGAGCAGGGGGACGGAGTCCAGAGGTCGGCGAGTCGTGATCAGTGATTGATGAGCAGAAGGATAAGAGCCGGATATTATCTCGACGGTGCCCGAGTTTACGCCGACGCTGTGAGCGGCGCAGAGGGCTTTTTCGTGAGGAGATCCATCGCGAGCTGAAGCTCTCCTACATCGAAAGGTTTCGCGAGCATCATGTCCACCTCCAGTTCCTCGTAGGCCTGGATGTTCTCCTTGGTCAGATATGCCGAGAGGACGATAATCTTGCCCGTGAACTTGCGCACCCGCAGCCGACGCACCAAATCGAGTCCGTTCATGCGCGGCATGCGATGGTCGGTAATAATGACGTCGAAAGGTTCCGCCGCGGCCCCGATCTTCATGAGGGCCATCCAGCCGTCGCACGCGTTTGTTATTTTCGCGCCGGGACCGCCCAATAGGAGCGCAAGCATGTGCGTGACGGCCGGTTCATCCTCGACAGTTAAAATGCGTAAGCGGTCTTTCATGAACACTTGGCATTAAGAGAGCAAGACACAGACCACGGAGCTCGGAGAGCAGAGGTCAGAAGTCAGATGACAGAGCGTGATCGGGTGAGAAGCGGGGCTTCGCCGCCGTGAATCGTTAAAGCGTTAAATCGTTAGCAGCGGAGGAGCTACGAGACGGGATCAGTTCCCGGGGCTCATCGATGTGGGCTTAACTGCCCCGTTGTATTTTGGTTGCTTTACCTGTTTACGCACCGCGGCGAAAACCTCCCCAATTGCGCTCTGGCTAAAATGATTGGCGACGAACGCTGGAATAAGTCCGCCGGTGTCGCTGTAGACCGAATAAGTAGCGCGCGTTCTGGCGGCGCCGTTCGGTTCGAGCAACCAAGCCCCCTGACAGAACTCAACACGCACAACACCGGGCTTCTTCGCCGGGCCCAGCGCGTTCGCTGATTCCCAGCGGTTCGAATAGACAAGGCCAGCCAGGCCTG
>QHPP01000149.1 GCA_003219125.1 Verrucomicrobiota bacterium | reverse complement strand
GATTCCGTCGCATCGTTGCTAGAATCAGATTGCCGTTCTCAACAATCACCTCCGGGCGGCCTTTCAAGAGACAACCGAACCAGTGCGAATGATAGGCGATGAACGCGAACAAGCGATGCACTAGGACGATGACAACGCTGGCACCGATGGTTGCAAAAAACGCCGAGCTACCATTAATGGCGCGTGACAGGACCGACGCCAGGATAACAATGAGCACCGCATCAAACGCTGTCTTGCGAGCGAGCGAGCGCTTATGCCCAATTCGAATCATCGCCAGGGTCGCGAGGAAAACGATGATCCCGCGAAGCGAGATTTGAAGAAAGGTTAAATCCTTAGGTTGCGCACCCAAACCGAGGCACGGATCAATTAAATTATAGAACGCGTTCATTCGTGAAAGGTTCGCGCCATTCGCGCCCCGTGCGCGTATGGCGGGAAACTAGCGATAAATCCAAAAACGCATCGCGCGCCGAAATGCTCAGCAAAGGGGAGGAATTATGGCTCGAGGAAGCAAATCGAAATATACCGGCAAACAAAAACGAAAAGCAGAGCACATTGAGGAAGGTTACGAGAAGCGCGGCACATCGAAGAAAGAAGCGGAACGCCGTGCCTGGGCGACCGTGAACAAGGAGAGCGGCGGCGGCAAAAAGAGCGGGAGTGGCCGCGGCAAGAAGGGGAGCAAAGCGAGCTCTCGCAAGGGCGGGAGAAAGGGTGGCCGGAAAAAGAAGCACTAAACATGCTGTCGCTGCTACGATGTAGCTGTCGCCATCTCTAGTGCCAGAAGCCTGGATTCTATTGCGAGGACATTGGCAGCAGCTACCTTATGCCCGTTCCTTGACCAAGTAAGATCTAACGAGAGTTAGATCACACTCGTAAGCCTGCGATACATTACATAAACATTGACAAACCCGCGCCGGCTATGTCGGAAAGCGTCTGGCAGCGTGCCGACGATTTTAAATCCGAGATCCTTCCAAAGGCGCAGCGCAGTTCTGTTGGTAGCGACGACGAAGTTGAATTGCATCGCCCGAAAACCGAGACGGCGAGCTTCGTGCAGACAATGTTCAGCCATGGCTCGGCCGATTCCGCGACCTCGGGCAGATGGCGAAACCATGAAGCCGGCATTAGCGACATGCGATCCAAGCCCGGGCTGGTTGGCTTTGAGAATGTAACTGCCAACTATTCCTTGATCGGACAGAGCGACGTAACAGCGCGTCTTCGGACCGAGCCAGTAGGCCAGCGCCTTGCGGCGTGAAATATTCGGGTCAAAGACGTAAGTATCACCCTTGGCAACGACGGCGTGAAAGATTTGCCAGATCGTCTCACGATCTTCCTTTCTCGCACGACGAATTTGGAGCGATTGCAGCCGTCGGTGTTCGGTCTGGGGATCAGATCGCGTGATTCGATTGCTATCCGTTTTCAAGATGCGACGATCGCTCCGTTTTCCCCAAGAATAATACATTGTGCCTATGCTTGCACAGCGAACCGCGGCGGGCGTCGGATGCGAATTAAAGTGTGGAGCAGATTGCATGAATATTAGTGCGAAACGCATCACTTTGACGTTGCCGGAGATTGGGCTGATTGCGATGACGCGCGGCGCGCTCGGCGTTGGTATCGGTCTCCTCTTAAGCAACGCTTTAGAAAAGGAGGAACGACGCAGCGCTGGCCTCGCCCTTCTCGCCGTGGGCGTGCTGACGACAGTTCCCATCTTGATGCGATTGCGGAACGAGTTGAAGTAGCGATCTTGCGGGCGGTGCGGGCGCGTGGCATAAACTCGCCCGCTGTAATCGCATGCCAATCGCCAAAGAACTCAGCACCGACCCCGCACTCGAAGCGCAGGTTTTCTGGTTCAAATATCGCAGAGAAATCGCAATCCTGCTTGTTCTTGCGATTGTCGCGATTTTCGCCACTGCAGGTTATCGGTTCTACCGGGATCGCCGCGAAGCCACCGCGGCGACGTTATTTGCCGCGGCCAAAACGCAGGCGGCGTACGAGGAAGTAATCAAACGCTATGGCGACACCGCTGCTGCTGCCTCTGCCTATCTGTTACTGGCCGGGGAGGAACGAAAGCAATCGAAGTATGCGGAAGCGAATGCAACGCTCGTGAAACTCCTCGAGAGATTTCCGCAGCACGAACTGGCAAGCACAGCGCGAATGGCGATGGCGGCGAACCTGGAATCGATGGGGAAACAGGACGAAGCTCTCGCGACTTACCAACAAATTGCATCGGCTAATGCCGGAAGTTTCAATGCCCCGATGGCGTTGATTGAGCAGGTGCACATCTTGCAGGAAAAAAACCGGGTCGATGATGCGAGGCACATCTGCGAGACGATCATGACACAATATCGCGACAGCTACGCGGCAATGGAAGCCAGTCAGTTGCTGCGAACGCTCTTGAAATCGGCGAAGCCACAAACCCCGCCAATCGTTGCGTCACCCAAACCGGGCTCGTCTGCAAGCGCTACCGTTCCGCCAACGATGAAGGTTTTACCCACGGCGCCGCCTGCTCTGAATTCTCCATCGCTCACGCCCGCCAAACAGCCGCCGGCGCCGAGCGCCAAACCGTAATTAAAGTTGCGCGCTAAAAGGCAACGTGGCGGCGGCTGATACGGAACACAGGTCTCTGGCCGTTGCGCTCAGCGGGTTTCCAAAACCGCTGCCTCAGGACTTTCGCAAGCGGGACGCAACGGAGTAAAACTCCGCTGGGCGCACAGACTGGAAGTCTGTGTTCCGATTCGCGAGCGAAGCTGCGGCTACAAGATTAGCGTTTCGAGAATTGGAAGCGTTTGCGTGCCCCAGGCTGCCCGGATTTCTTGCGTTCTTTCATGCGCGGATCGCGTCGGAGCAAGCCATCGGCTTTGAGAGTGGCCCGCAGATTAATATCAACTTGCAAGAGAGCGCGGGAAATTGCCAGGCGTGCCGCGCCCGCCTGACCACTGGCTCCGCCACCGGTAGCGTTGATCGAGATATCGTAGGCGTTCGCCAGCTTCACTGTTTGCAAGGGTTGTAACACCGTGTTCTGCAACGGCGCGGTCGGGAAGTATTCTTCAAAGCCGCGCCCATTGATGTCGATTTTACCGCTGCCCGCGGTCATTCGCACACGCGCGACCGAAGTCTTGCGACGACCGGTGGCGACGATTTCCTGAGCTGGTGCCATGTTATTTTCTGCTAGCGCAATTTCACCGGCGCCGGCTGTTGCGCGGCGTGCGGGTGAGCATCGCCTCGATATACTTTGAGTTTCCGGTAAACCGAGCGGCCAAGTCGATTATGCGGAATCATTCCGCGCACCGCCCGCTCGATTAATAATTCTGGATGGCGGGCTCGTCGTGCCCGGACGTTTTCCGATTTATGACCGCCAACGTAACCGGAAAAACTCATGAATGTCTTCTGCTCCTCTTTTTTCCCGGTGACGCGCACTTTGTCGGCATTGACCACGATCACGAAATCGCCGGTATCGACATGCGGGGTGAAGACGGTTTTCTCCTTTCCGCGCAAGAGAGTCGCAGCTTTGACTGCGACACGGCCAAGCACCTGATCTTTCGCGTCGATGATCCACCATTTGCGTGGAACTTCGGCGGCTTTAGCTGAGAACGTTTTCATCACGGGCGGGAAAAGGCACGGAAACTAAGGGCGACGGCCGGGGGTGTCAACTTTGCT
>QHPP01000086.1 GCA_003219125.1 Verrucomicrobiota bacterium | reverse complement strand
GCCGCCGCAAATCATTTGCTGGCCAGCCGCGAGAAAGAGCGACGGCGAACTTTTCGCTTTCAACGAATAAAGCGATCCTGCGGACCAAACGAGCGAGCCAATCAGTAGGATCGACATCCCAAGCGCAAGATGCGACGTAGCCGAAAACGCGGTCAGCGCAGGCCCGAGCAAAAGTCCAACCCCAACAAATCCGCCGATCAGCCCGAGCCACACCGGTAGCGTCGGCCGCCGTGCCAGGCCGGTGATCCATCCGAGCAAAGCCATATCAATCGGGACGGTAGCAACGAGCACGGAGGCGAGCCCGGTTGGCACCCACTTTTCGGAGATCGTCACACCTCCATTGCCGCAGAGCAGGAGGCAGCCGCCGATAATGAAAGCGCTACGCCAAGTCACGCTTGTCGGGGGAGGCGCGCCGCTTATGCGTGCGCTGACGTACATGATTATACCCGCAGAAAGAAAACGCGCGCCTGCCATGAGAAACGGCGGGATCGATTGGATGGCGAAGAAAATCCCTAGATAAGTCGAACCCCAGATTACATAAACCGCGGCGAAGCCGGCGATAAGAGCGAGGCGCGATGGTTCCTGCATTGGTTACCAGCGCATCGCGCGAGAAATCACGCAACCGATTTCAGTTTCTGGGTCGTTTATCTGGCCTGAGAAACAGTTCGGCGGTCACAGACCGTCGCTACAGAACCAAATTAAGGCGTTCGACGACCTCGAATCAGCCGATAAATAAGCAAAAGCAACATCGCGCCAATTACCGAAGCGATAAAACCGGCTGGTTGACCTGGCTCGTACCACCCAATTACTTGCCCCAGAAATCCGGCCACAAACGCGCCGGCAATACCGAGCAGAATGGTAATAAAGCAACCACCAGGATCCGGGCCTGGCATAAGAAGCTTTGCAATCGCGCCGACAACCAACCCGATAACCAGTGTGCCAAGAATCGCTGTCAACATAATTGCCTCTTCTATCGATTCATTTGCGTGCTGGCAAGCGCCCCGTTGCGCTTGTCCTACGGCAGTTCAATTAGCTGTGCGGAGCGGATATCGTCGCTTTCCCGAATCTTGTTCAGCAATCTTTCCTCCGGCGCGCTGTCGAGGTTTAGCACGGTAAGCGCGGTGCCGCCGGCCTGGTTTCGGCTGAGCGACATCGTTGCGATGTTCACGCCATGTTGCCCAAGCAAAGTCCCGATTCGACCGACCATGCCAGGGCGATCGGTATTTTCGAGCACCAGAATCACCCCGTGCGGCCGCGCTTCCACCGGGCGGGCGTTGATGCTAACGATTCGTGGAGTAATTCCGAAAAATGCGCCGCCGACTGAGATGTCCTTTCCTTCCGCGCTGGCCGAAAGTTCAAGCATGTCGGAATAATCGCCGGGCGCGCTCAACCGTGTCTCGGTGATTTTCAGTCCCAGACTTTCTGCGAATGCGGGTGCGTTTACTTCATTCACTTCGCTCCCGCCAGCGCTCTGCAAAAAGCCTTTGAGCACGGCGCGGGTGATGGCGGTGGTATCGACTTCGTTAACTTTTCCGCTGTAGTTGATGTTGAGCGAATCGACTCGTCGGGGCGCAAGCTGCGAGAGAAAGCGGCCGAGTTTTTCCCCAAAACGCAAATGTGGCCCAATCAGGGCGAGTGTTTTCGCGTCGAGCGTCGGCATGTTGACGGCATTGCGAATCGTGCCCTCGAGCAAGGCTGCGCGAATGGACTGCGCGATTTCGATACCCACGCTCTCCTGCGCTTCAGCAGTCGAGGCACCGAGATGCGGCGTCAGAACAAGTTTCGGGATTTTTCGCAGTGGCGAATCGGCGGGCAATGGTTCCGTTTCGAAAACATCGAGCGCGGCGCCGGCGACGTGACCGCTCGATATAGCATCGGCCAATGCCTGCTCATCGATCAGTCCGCCGCGTGCGCAATTGATGATGCGCACGCCGCGTTTTGTTTTCGCCAGCCGTTCCGCATTCAAAAGATGGCGTGTTTCCGCGGTAAGCGGCGTATGCAGCGAAATAAAGTCAGCGGCGGCGAGCAATTCATCGAGCTCTTCCACCAACTCGACTTGCAAACTGCGCGCCCGCGAGACGGAAAGGTATGGATCGAACGCAAGCACGCGCATTCCAAAGGCAATGGCGCGTCGGCTGAGCTCGCTCCCGATCCGGCCCATGCCAATAATGCCGAGGGTCTTGTTGTAGAGCTCGACGCCCTCCAGATTTTTCCGGTCCCAAGTGCCGCCCTTCAACGTGGCGTCGGCGCGCGCGATATTCCGGGCAAGACTGAGCAGCAACGAAAAAGCGTGCTCGGCCGTCGAGATGGTGTTTGCGCCTGGCGCGTTGAGCACAACCACACCCCGACGGGTTGCGGTTTCGACATCGACATTGTCCACCCCGACGCCGGCGCGGCCGACCACGCGCAATTTTTTCGCTGCATTCAAAATTTTCGCGGTCACCTTTGTTTGGCTGCGAATGATGAGCGCGGCGAAATCTGGAATGGCTTCGGCTAATTGCGTTTCGCTCAATCCGGTTTGCACTTTCGCTTCGAGGCCCCCCTCGCGCGTCAGCTCGTCGATCCCGCGCGGGGAAATTGAATCGGCGATGAAGACTTTTGGTGAAGACATGTGGCGGAACCTTCAACATCCCGCGGACAATGCAAAAGAGGAACATAGACTTCGAGTCTGTGTGCCCAGCGGATTTACAACCCGCTGAGACAAAGCCGCGCATTGAGCATTGGAAAAGACAGCGGACATGATGTCCGCTGGGCGCACAGGCCAACGGCCTATGTTCCTACATAAACGGTCTGTAACCGCGCTGTGCAAAAAACATCCGGCCCCGCATCAGCCGTAAATTATCAGCCGAATAGTATCGGGCAGTTGCGCCGCAATGTTAGTGACAACATTTCCCCGCAAAAGATTAGTAAGCGTAAGACGGTGGGACGTGCCGAGCATCAGGAAATCAACACCGATAGTGGCAGCGAGATCGAGAATGGTCGCGGCCGGATCATCACTCACGGCATAGACTGGCATTACCGCAATGTCGCGCTCGCAGCCGAGCTTTAGCATCAGGGAAAGAATCGCGTTCGCCTCCGAGTCCTCCTGCCATCGAGCGCGGCCCCGGACCGGACCAGCGCCGTAATAAACCGCGATTTCCTTGACGAAAACAACATAGAGACTGGCTTTGCGCAGTTGCGCTTCATCAAGCGCGTAACTCAGCACCGGAGTAATACCACGCGCCGCTACCATAATGCGCTGGCCCTCTTCCAGACGCGGCTGCATGGACGCGGCTAGAGTGGGCGAAACCATTTCCGCCACCTGACGCGTTACAGTGAGAATCGTGATGCCAGAGCGTTTCAGGGTGAAGGCACGTAAAGCGAGTCCAACTCCGAGCACGCAACAGACGAAGAAAAGTGCGTCCGGTTTTGTATGCGCCAGCGTGATCTCGACCAGAAACAGAATAACGAAGGTGACGCCGAGAAGCACACGATCGTGCAATTTCATCGGCAACGCACGATTGAAGGAACAGGAACCGAGATTGACAGTGATCGCTCCGACGACACCGATGGCATAAAGACCGGCTAGTGCAGTGAAATTAGCGGTCGCGACTATGACGATGACGGGCAAGCCGACCGCGATCAGGATCGGCAAACGCGGAACGCCGTGGCGGTTTAATTGAGTAAAAACGGGCGGCATCTCATGGTCACGCGCCATCATGTAAAGCAACCCGATCATCGCGACGATGGCGGTGTTGGCGGCACTGACGAGGAGGAAGAAGAAAACGATGCCGACAATCCAACCGAAGGTTTGACCGAAAAGGGGGCCAAAATTCTGTGTACCGAACTGTTCGCCGATGAAGCGCAAGCTATCTTCACTGCGAAGATGGAGGGCTTCCCGCATGGAATGCACGCCATCGGACAACGTAACCATCGCATTCGGATTCAACGACAGCATTGCCCAGCCGAGCAGAGCCGTTCCGATAACGACTTCGACGGCAACTGGCCAAATCGCTTTGGCGGATTCGCTGGCGACTTTCGGATGACCAGGCGTTGAATCCGGATCGAGCTTCATCACACCGGTGAGATTCGCGATCGCCTCGACCCCGCTAAGAGCGAGAATCACGCCGACAAACTGCACCCAGAGCTGCGCCGGGTTTTCGTGCGAGCGTTCAAGATAGCGCGTGGTTAAATGTGGCGCAGTGATCCCGATCAGCACCAGCACCACAATCACCGTCGGCACCGCAAGCGTGACGGCAAAACTGCCGCTATGTTTCGGGCCGTACCAATTGATCACACCCATCACCAGCAACATTCCGACCGTTGCCCAGACGATGTGTTCCTTCAAAATGGGGATGTTGAAGTAACTCAAACCCGACCAGCCACTGAGCGCGGCGGTTACGGTGAGGTCTGCGATTAAGAGGAGCGCGCCGACTACCGCAAGCAGTCGTCCTTGTGAACGCGCCGCGGAATAAACACCGCCGCCATCTGGAAAATAACGACAGATGACGGCGTAATTAATTCCCACCAGACCGGTGAGAACGCAGACCGCAAGAATGATCGGCAATGACGCGTAACCGGCGGCGAGAAACGCCAGACCGATGACGTAGGCCTTACTCGTGCCCCAGTCGCCGTAGAGCAGCGCTGCCGCGCGTTTCCAATCCAAATTGCGCGGCCGATGCACGCCGGCCGCCTGCCCGAGCACGGGTTCTGCCATCTTGTTGCCGGGACTTTCGACTGCCCGGCGCGCCCGGCGCAAGTGCATTCTCTGGTCCGCCTACAAAAGGTGAATCGAGCAACCCCTTTGTCTATGGGACGGAAGAACGCGATGTTATGGAGCCTATAAGGCTTAGCGTACCTTCGTTCGCTCGCCGTCGTCGCACACAGTCTTCATTTTGAGGTGCGCAACGCATTCGATTTCCGCCGTTTGGGGGAACATATCCAGGGGAGTGATCGAATCGATGCTGAATGAGTTTTTCAATCGGGCAAGGTCTCGCGCGAGAGTGGCGGGATTGCAGGAAACGTAAATCAATTGGGTCGGTTGTTGTTCGATTAGCGTTTCGAGAATCATTTTGCCTAGACCGGTCGCGGGCGGGTCAACTACGACCGCGCTCTGCCCTTCGCGCGAGGGGGATATGATTGATCGCAATCGCGCGCCGAGTTCCGCCTCCACATCCGCCACAATGTACGTTTCGTTTTCGTTCGTATCTTCCCGCGCAACGGCAATTGCGTGTTGGTCCCAATCAATCCCAATCACCTTTTCAAAGCGTCCGCGCAGTCGCTTCGAAAAAAATCCGGCGCCACAATAGGCATCAATGAGCGTACCGGTCGCTGAGCCGAGCAAACTATCCACCAGATCCAGCATCGCGGCCGCGACAGCGTCATTTGCTTGCGTGAATACGCGCTGGGCGGCACCCGCGCGCAAAGTGTAATGGCCATCGCGCGGGCGGCTTTCCCTTAATTCAACTAACTGCGCATTAACTTCATTTAACGCGATTGGACAACGTTCAATATCAAGCAGCTTATTCGATTCGCGTCGGAAAAATCCGACCACACCATCGCGCACGTGCACCGTGATACGATTGCGATATTCGTATTCGATCGGCGAAGGAATAAATGGGCGCATCGGCGGCTCTTTCAACCCGCCAATCCGTCGCAGCGTTTCTTTTACCTGCCGCCATTTTAAGGCCAGTTGGTGTTCGTAATCGATATGCTGGTAAACGCATCCGCCGCAACGTCCGAAGTACGGACAACGCGGCTCGATCCGATGGGGCGAAGCCGTGACAATGTTTTCCAAGTCCGCCTCGAGAAATTTTTTGTGTTCGCGGGTGATACTTGCCGAAATGGTTTCTTCATCGATGACATAAGGCACAAACACGGCCTTGCCATTCGCGCGCGCAACCCCTTTCCCGCCGAAGGCGACATCGGTGATTTGAAGCTGCACTCTTCCTCTACCTCTTCCTCTGTATCTTCAATCTAGAACAAAATCGAAGAACGAAGCGGAAAGGAAGAGGAAGCTCAGTAATCGCGCACGTAAGGATATTTCGTTTCGTTGCCGAGCTCAGGCGGGAACTCCGCGTAGCCGGCGTGGATCCACGGAATATCGCTTGGCAGTAACGGATAATAACTTTGCCGATAAGCCGGCACTGGCCAGAGCAGAATTTCGAGCAAGCCCGCGATGTGTCGCGTCGCCGAACGCCCAACGCCACGCACGACACCGTAGCCTGCGGCAGCAGAATTGCCTTCGTTGGTGTTTACCGTCGCAATCGTCACCGGGATTTCCGCCGGAGCGAGAAAGAAATTAGAGAAGCCGCGACCGAGTTTGCGCGTCGGTCCATAATCGTTTGAAGGCGGATCGTGAATATCCGCCAGTGCGGAGCTGGCAAGGGTGAGGCCGGTGAGGAAGACAAGGATTTTCATACGCAACTCTGAATTGGAGCAAAAAGGGAACAATTTCACAATCCTATTTTCGTGGGTCGCTGGCCGGTTGGTTCCGTGTCATAAAAATGGACGCGCAAATCGTAACTGCCAGAACCGCGACAATGACCACAAGTGAGATGTAATTCGGGATCGGAAAGAGCTTGGACAGGATCATTTTAATTCCAACAAAAATGAGGATGATGGAAAGGCCGACCCGAAGATAAACAAACCGATTCATCAAATTGGCCAGCAAGAAGTAGAGGGAACGGAGGCCGAGAATCGCGCAAATGTTCGACGTATAAACGATGAACGTGTCTTGAGTGATGGCGAAGACGGCCGGAATGGAATCGACCGCGAAGACAAGATCCATCACATCGATCACGAGCAAAACCAAAGCAAGTGGGGTGAGCATGAGCCGCCCCTCAATTCGAGCGGTGAAATGGGAGCCGCGAAAGTCGCGCGTCACCGGCATAAATTTGCGGCACATGCGCAGGAACCAGCTGTCGCCAAAATCAGTCTGCTGTTTGCTGAAGGCCATCCGGATGCCGGTAATGAGCAGAAAAACGCCGAAAACGTAGAGGATGAAGTGGAACCTGGAGACGAGGGAAACACCCAACCAGATCATTATCCCGCGCATGACCAGCGCGCCCACGATGCCCCATACCAAAACGCGATGCTGCGAGATCGGCGGTACTTTGAAATAGGCGAAGATGAGGACGAAAACAAAAATGTTATCGACGCTGAGCGAATACTCGATGAGGTAGCCGGTGAGAAAGTCCAAAGCACGGTCCGGTCCTTGCGTTTGGGCCACAACCAGGCTGAAGCCGAGCGAGAGCACCACCCAAAGCAGACTTCGCAAGGCGGCCGCTCGCATCGAAAGCGCGCGATGACGTCGCTTGAAGCTTGCCAGGTCAACCGCGAGGGCGATGAAAACGCCGATATGAAATGTGATCCAAAACCAAATGCTCGTGGACACGGCGGCAACCGTTTCACGTTAGAGCAGAGGTCGCAACGCGAATTAGCCCTCCACTATTGCCGAACTGACAGAGACGAACCGAATTGTACTTGGCTCAACGGGTGATTTGCTCTGAAATCTGCGCCGATGCGTGGACTTTACGGCAAGCTGCGGTCCGATCCCTTGGGCGCTCGTTGGACCGGAAACACGGACAGTCCCCTTTTCCGCCAACTTCTCCAAATGCCCTCCGCCCCCTTTTTAAGCATCTGATCTGGCAGCCATGATGACTGCGCATTGTCTGTCTTAAACGCCATGCCAAGGCTCGTTTTTCCGTTAGCTGTAACGCGGTCTCTTTCACGCATCTGCAGGTGGCGCGCTCTTTTAATGGCCACTCTCACCGTCCTCTTGGCGCTGCTGCTGTTTCAATTTCCCTCGCCCGGCAAACCCGGACTAGATCCCTCATGGGAAATGGTTCTGGTCTATGCTCATCGTCACGCACTCCAATTCGGGCGCGACATTGCGTTCACCTATGGTCCCTACGGTTTTCTTACTTCGAGGTTTTACTACGACGGTGTTCCTCTCGTTAAAATATTATGGGAAAGCACAGGCAAGCTTGTCCTGGCAGCCACTTTGGTGGCGATGGCGGCCTCCAACTTCAGTAGTTGGTTTCGCTTCGGCTTGTTCTATCTCGGGCTCATCTTCGCCGCCAAAATTTCTTCCGATATAGTAATCTTTTTGTGTACTCCGCTGCTGGCGCTGTGCTGGCTTTTACCGCCAAAGAGTAAATCCTGGCAGGTTGCGGTAGCGCTGACCTGGATGGCCTTCCTGGCACAGGTTCGATTTAACTACTTTATACAGGCGCTGGTCGCAATTGGTCTCGTCATTCCCTCGCTCTTGCTCGAAAGGAAGTCCAAAAAGCTACTGGTCATTGTTAGCAGCTTTACCGCTGGATTTGTCTTTTTGTGGCTGGTCGCCGGCCAAGCCATAAATAATCTACCTGCTTATTTCCGCAGCAGCTGGGAGATTTCAAATGGCTATCTCGCAGCCATGGCGGTCAACAGAGTCCCCATCACAACCTGGTGCATCGCCGCCGGCATTTGCCTCTTAGTCGTAGCATTTATTTTGAGCTTGTTACGCAGCCAAAATCTCCGCGCAGAGAAATGGATACTACTCTACTTCTGTTGCGCCTGGTATTTTATTTGGAAATACGGCGTTACTCGTGCCGACACCGGCCACATTGTTCTTTTCTTCCCAACTGCTTTCGTTTTCTGCGCCGCCGCTCCGGGCCTCTTTCAGCGTCGACATTGGTGGTCCTTCCTTGATGCCAGCCTACTCCTCTCTCTTGCCGGTCTCTGGTTATTCAATTCCGGTTTTCTCCGCCACACACCCCTAGAGTTGGCTCAGCGTTTGCATGCTGTCCCTGGGGAACTCTTTCGGTCCAAGCGCCAGGCGCAACGATTCGCTGCCGCCGAAGCAGCGATGGAAAAAGCGCATCCTTCGAAAAATCTCGGCGCGATCGTCGGGGGAGAGACGATTGATGTTATCAATTTCGACCAATATTTCGTGCTGCGTGAGCATTTGAACTATTGGCCGAGACCTGTTTTCCAAAGTTACAGCGCGTACACGCCAGCGTTACTCAAACAGAATTTGCGCTTCTACCAGAGTTCTTCCGCGCCGCAGTTCGTTTTTGCCCGTTTGCAGTCAGTCGATTGGCGGTTTCCTGCTCAGGACGATTCTCTCCTCCTCGAGGAGCTTCCGCGGCGTTATTCAATCACCAAAGAAGCTAATGATTTCCTGCTATTGCATCGCAAACCGGTTCAACCGACGGGGGGACTTTTGCGCGAGAAATTCCCGATGCGTCATGTTTCCTTCGGGCAGGAAATAGAATTGCCTGAAACAGTAAATTGCGCCGTTGAGTTGCGCGCAATCTTCAGGCCAAGCATCTATGGCGCGGCGCGCGCTTTTCTTGTTCAACCAGCCGAAGTCAGCCTTGTTTTGACCGACGGAAAACAGGGGCAGCATACCGGGCGATTGATACCAGAAATGGCGGCGGCAGGTTTTCTCGTCCAGCCACTCTTGGAATCTGACAAGGATTTTGCTGATTTTATGGCGGCCAGGCCAGGCCGCTCGGTTCGGTCCATTCGTTTTGAACCGGTTTCCGCTACCGGAAATTGCTGGTCGCAAATCAGCATTCAATTTTCGAAGCTGCCCGAACTTCCCTTTGGCCCGGCTACAGCTGATTAAGCGCATGTAACCGGACAGGAATTTTCTCTCGCGCATCGGAACCTTTTTCGTAGGGTGAACGACTCCGAATGGATGCTGAGTTGGAAAAGCTTGTCGAAGCAGGAAAGCTGACGACGAAGGCGGCCGAGAAATTGGAACAATTACGTCCCGGCTCGTTTTGTCTGCACAAAAGTTGGGGATTCGGGCGGGTGGCGGAGTGGAATTTGTTGCTTAATCAGATCGTGATCGATTTCAAAACCAAAGCCAGGCATCCGATGCAGCTCGCCTACGCCGCGGAAAATCTGATACCGATTCCGGCCGGACATTTTCTCGCGCGCAAAGTAAAGGAGCCGGATGCGATCAAAGCGCTTTTAAAATCGGATCCGGCGGCAGTCGTTCGCAACATCCTGGAAGGATTCGACGGCAAAGCTACACTCGCTCAAATCAGCGAGGTGCTGGTGGGCGATTTGTTCACCGAAACGGAATGGAAGCGGTGGTGGGCGAGCGCGAAGAAAGCGATGAAGAGCAGCGGTTACTTTTCGGTCCCGGCAAAGAAATCGGAGCCGATCGCATTGCGGGCCGAGCCGGTCTCGCGCGCGGACGAGCTCCTGACATTTTTTAATCAGACTCGCCAGTCTAAAGAGCAGGCCGCGGCTCTCGATCAGATCATAAAGTTCCAGCACGAATTTAGTGATCCGAAAACGCAGTTGCAGCCGATCGTGGAAAGAATCGAGAATACCGCGGCGCAAAATCAAAAATTGCATTCCCCGCTCACCTTCGAGCTCGTCCTGGCACGAGACGAATTGCTCCAACGCGTTCCGGAGCTGAGAATCACCCGGCCCGACCTCACTCTCGAGCGCTTAATTTCAGAAGAGGAATCGCGTTTGACCGAGATTCTTCCGAAGCTTCCCTCAGCCAAAGAGCGGCGCGTTTTGCAAGCGCTGCCGAGGGCCTTAGGCGGTGCGTGGACAAGGCGCGCTTGGCAAATGATGGTGTCGAACAATCCGCGGCTCGTTGGGCAAATTCCAAAGATTTTCGCCGAGAACGGTAAGATTGACGAGCTGCGGACGTTGCTGGAACGCGCTGTGCGCGAACATTCCGCCAGCAGCGAAATGATGGTCTGGCTCTGCCGGGAACGCGCCAATTGGCCGGAGCTGATTACGCCGGAAATTTTGCCGGCAATCTTATCCGCGATCGAACGCGATCAGCATAACGAAGCCTCGCGCTCCTCCCGTTTGCGCGATCTATTGCTCGATGATCGCGAGCTCATTGGCGATATTTTCAGGAACTCCGAGGTCGGCGCCGCGCGTGATGTAATGCGCCGCTTATTGCTTACTCCGGTGTTCGACAACCTGACCAAGCGCTCGCTTATGGCGCGCGTGATCAAGTTATATCCGGAACTGGAAAGCATGGCGACCGGAGCGCAGCCAGAAGAAAAGACGGAAACGCTCATTGTTTCCTGGAGCAGCCTGCACAAAAAGCAGGAGGAATACGAAGAGATTGTGAACAAGAAAATTCCCGAGAATTCGAAGGAAATTGGGGTGGCACGTTCCTACGGTGATCTCCGCGAAAATTTCGAATTCAAAGCGGCCAAGCAAATGCAAGCCGTTCTAATGCGGCGCAAATCCGAGCTCGAACAAATGCTGCACCATGCTCGCGGCACCGATTTTTCCAACGCCGATACTTCCCAGGTTTCCATTGGCACGATTGCCATATTGCGCGATCTGGAGTCGGCGCAGGAAGAACCGTATACCATCCTGGGCGCCTGGGACGGCGACCCCGATCGTCACGTTATTTCCTATCAGACTGCAATCGGACAGGCCCTGCTCGGCAAAAAACGCGGTGAACGCGTGACCCTCAACACCGATCACGGCAGTGCCACTTACGAGGTGGTCGCGATTGAGCCTGCGCCCGTCGATGTCGCGCCCACCCTTGTCGAAGATCAGGGGGTGGCATTGGGGGCAGATCAAACCAAAAGTTACCATGCTCACGGCGAAGATGGTTGCGATCCATTTTGCTTTCAGATTTCGCTGAACTTTCCGGCTCGCCAACATCGCCGCCACGAAGATAAGAACCGCCGCTGCCGCGAAATAGAATCCGCTATTAATTTTCTGCACATCAAGCGCCGTCACAAAAATGCGGGCTAGCATCGCGCTGCTTTATAATAGGGTTCCGACTTTTGGCTAGCCGGAAAATTCAGGCCACCCCAAGGATCTGCTGGAAACGCAGCCGTGCGCTGCATCAGCTGCAATGTCGGAACATAGACTTTCGCATCTTTATGCCAAACAGCCTTTTGCCTACGGTTAGCTTCCCGCGTGCATGTTGCTCAATCGACTGGAACATAGACTTCTAGTCTGTGTTCCTCCGCTTCGCCGAACTAACGCCAGGCGAATCTGGGGCTTCTTTCCTCTCCACAAATCGAAGATCGCCGGGTGTGGATTAAACCGGCCGGCGATCCAGGATTCTATCCCGAGTTTATGACTTGGGCGACGCAGCCGGGCTCGCTTTTTCCTTCTTTGTTCCCTTCTCGGCCTTGGCCGCCTTCACTTCCACATCTTTGGCCGTCATGGTGTAGCTGATGTGAACTTTGTCGCCAACTTTCACGTCGCCGGTGACCTTGGTATTGGAATCGCGATCCATCTCCCACCGGTCCTTGCCCTTTTGCACAACGATCATCGAATCGTTTACTTCAAGGACTGGCCCAGTGACTTCATAGGTCTTGGCGGCGGCAAACGACACGCCGCTGAGCACCAAACTCGCCGCTGCGATCAAACTAAATGTTTTTATTTTCATAGGTTGATCGATTAGACGGCTCGGGCGGAATCTATTCAAGGGTTTTTGCGATATGATCTCTTCCGCGCCAGTAAGGCCTAACTGCCTCCAGGAAATTATGGTTATTATAAAAACAGCGTAACTCGACCGACAGGCTGTCAGCACGTCGCCTGTAACATCAGATTCTGCTCGGAGACAGATGCCTCCGTTGCTCCGTTCCCATTCCACGCTCACTCGTGAAAATGAGCGGCTTGCCATCAGGTGTGAGCCGCGGGCTGTACTCGCGCCGGCGTCTTGACCGCGCTGACTGGCAACGGCGCGCTCCACTTTCCATTTTAATTGTGGCTCACATAGATGTCAGAGCTGCCGATAGAATCGGGGTCGGTTGAATGCGCCGATGAGAAGAAATTTCTCATCTGGAGAAACGAAAGCTTCAATATTAACGATGCCTTTGCCGTTAATTGCCGGTCCGAGATTTACCGGCGTTGTATATTTCTCGTTAACGATTTTAGAAACAAAGATATCGATCTCAGAATCGTTGTCGCCAATCGTGGCGCTGAAATAAAGATTCCCATTGCTGGCCATCGAAGCAAAGTACTGGCTGTGGGCATTGACTACCGGGGCCAAGATTTTTCCGCTCCGACCATTTGTCGTCCTGGCGCTCGCACATCCAGATCTCATAGTGATGTCGATCTACACCGTTGACCGGTCGATCGGAAACGAAGAGTAGCTTCTTTCCATCGGGCGAAAGGACTGGATCGGAGTAGCGATATTGACCGATCCGCACTATTCGTCCAAATCGGTCGAGATGACTCCGGGCGTAAAAGTTTCAGGCGCCAGTTCTATTTTATCTCCGGCGACTGCGATTGCTATGGAAACACAAACGCAAGTAAGATCCTAGGTTTTACTTAGCGCCAAGGGCAGGGATGGATCGGACCGCCGTAATATTTGGCCACGACGGCGCGCATCGCTGCACGTTTTCGTCTTAGATCAGGGCGAGGACGTTGGATTTGGCGAACTTGGCTCCGCCGCGGTAGAGCTCGCCTCCAATTTGGTCGCGCTCAGCACATAGGTAACAGTGACTTTCGCGCCAACTTTCAGGTCAACCGAACCTTTTGTCGTGGCCGGATCGATATCAATTTCGAATCTCTCCGAGCCCTTTTGCACTGCTACCATGCTGCCCGTGGCGGCTACGACCGTCCCGGTGATCTGATAAGTCTTCGCCCCGGCGGCGAATGCTGTCCCGCTAAGGATCAAATTCGCTACGGCGACTAAGCTAAGTGCCATTTTCATTTTCATGCAGCCAATTACGAGCTGCCCAAACCACGGCGCAACATTTTAGAAGATGTCGATCTTCATGCCGACCGCGCGCGCGTCTTTTCGATTTAACGATGTAACGCTTTTAACGATTCAACGTGACGTAAGTCATTCCTTCGGCGGTTCCGGCATTGTTCGTATCCCGACTCGTGCCAAGTACTCATCCGCTTGGAGAAGATCATTCCCCGCGCGCTCGACGATCTTGAGCAAATTATCCATTGACGAAACTTCTTCGAGCTGTTCGGTCAGGAACCACTGCAAAAAATTGATGGTGATGTAGTCGTTCTGCTTTCGCGCTAATTCCACCAAGCCGTTGATTTGCTGGGTCACGTGAATTTCCTGGTCGAGCGACAGCTTGACCGCGTCCCGTGCGGTTTTGAATTTGGATTTCGGCGCATCGATCGCCGGAATTACCACCCGACCGCCGGCATCCACGACATATTTAATGAAGCGCAACGCATGTCCTTTCTCTTCCTCGGCCTGCTGGAAAAAATGCTGCGACAATTGGGGCAAAGCCTCCGTCGCGAAATGCGCCGCAATTGCGTAATACTGCAATTCCGCGCTGAACTCGTAGCCGATTTGCTCGTTGATAGCGTCAATCACCTTCTGGCTTGTTAACATGGGACAAAACTACCGCGAATTAGACGGATGCAAACGGATGAATTCTGGGGAGCATAGGCTGTGAGCCTCAGCATTTGGCCGTTGTGCCGAATGCAATGCCGCTACAAATTGTGACCGCAAGTGATTGTTGTTGTGGTCGGCGATTTTCGACCATAAAGCCGGTCGCGACAAAGGATAGGAGACACCTTGATGGCCATCTGCTATGCGACGGGTTCGGCTGCGTAAGAACGTTTTATCACGCCTTTATTTGCCTCGCCTGAGATTGAAGCGGAAAGTGAATTAGTAATCCTAAAAGTCCGCGACGGCTAGCAGGAGTCCTGGATCGCTCGACCCAACAAATTAGTCGCTCGGGCGCGAAGCTCGCCTGAGCAGGACATCGAACCAGGTTTCTGCCGTTGAGACAGCGACAGCTGCAAGTTTCGAATCACGAGCAATGACTTCCATCAGTTATACCGTGAGTGCTGAATCGGACTGTCAACCGCCGTCGGAACTGGCGAATTCGAAATGAAGCCAGCGATGTCTTGCGCAAGACGAAGAGATTTTCGTTGGCGGCGGAAACGGCCTGAATACGCCGGAATGGCGCGAAATCTCGCGCAGTCTGCAACAACGCCTCAAACCCCGCTCGGGTCCAAGCATGGAAATGCGCTCCGTACTTTGGCCAGAGTCTGGCTGCCTCGGTCGCCTGACGCTGAATTTCCACTTCGGAGTAACGCTGGCCGGTAAGAATCGGATGAACATAACGCAGGTGCTCCTCGTAACCAGCTCGGCAGGTGCCAACGCCGCCATCGCGAAAGTCAGCTAGTGCGTGCGCAACCGTGGTTTCCGGCCGGTCGCGATCGAATGTTCGCCGCATTTCAGGCACGACCAAGAGATGGATGCCGCCACGTTTGAGCACGCGAATGGCGTTGACGATTGCGCCGATTGGATCCCGCAGATGTTCGATGACATGGGCCGAAATGACAAAGTCGAGCGAGGCATCAGCAATCGCGGCGAGGGTTTGTGCATCAATTTCTCGTCCGCTCTGCACCGCATCCGTTTTGAAATAACTTTGGAGTGCAGCGCGATCGCGCATGTCTCCGTAGGAAACCTGAGCCCCGGGCGGGACCGGGAAAGGTCGAGCGCCGGCGCCTATCTCGAGACCGCGGCCGGAGATAAACCGTCGCGAAAGTTTAGCGCGGACGGCTGCGATCGCTTCTTCATCGGTCATTGCTTGGAATAGATTGCGAGAACAAGCCAATCAATCAAATCGGCTTTGGCGCGCGTGATTGAAAACGAGGCAGTTTCGTGCGCAATCACTCTGCAGGCGAAGTCGCCGCGTTAAGCTAAAGTCCGCGACGGCGAAGGCGCCATCGGTCCGAGCCGGACTGGCGATTGCACGCGAGGTCCGCGCCGGAGGGGCGTTGTCTGCACTTCCCAGACGAAGACACAGAAAAGAAAAACCCAGCCCCGAAAGCTTTCGGGGCTGGGTTCTGGCGACGTCCTACTCTCGCACGACCTTTCGTCGCACTACCATCGGGGCTGCAGCGTTTCACTGCCGTGTTCGGAATGGGAACGGGTGGTGCCACTGCGCTACTGTCACCAGAGTCCGATGCCGGACTGGCGGTTCGCCGCTTCGCGGCGAGGCAAGCCGATGCCGAACTCTGGTGGCGTGATTCCTGATCAGAGGTGGGAGTCAATCTTACTAATCACTCCTCACTTTCAAAGAACCACGGTTCTCTGATATCTACATACAGCTCGTAATTTCCGATTCTCGATTCTCGAATTTCGATTCACGACTCGGTTCCAACTCAAGGCTTCGTTTTAATTTGAGATCATTTGATCTTCTCTGTTTGCAATAGCCGGGATCAACGATCCCGGCTACAGCGTAACAGAAAAGTAAATGATCAAGCCGAACGGGTCATTAGTATCTCTCAGCTGAATACATTACTGCACTTGCACCGGAGACCTATCAACGTGGTGGTCTACCACGACCCTTCAGGGAGATCTCATCTTGGGATAGGCTTGGCGCTTAGATGCTTTCAGCGCTTATCCTTTCCGAACATAGCTACCCAGCA
>QHPP01000135.1 GCA_003219125.1 Verrucomicrobiota bacterium | reverse complement strand
CGGCGGCTACGAAATTACGCTGGCATGTGACTGGCGAGTAGCGAGCGACGATCCCGTCACCCGCATTGGTTTGCCCGAAACGACGCTCGGTTTGGTTCCAGCGTGGGGCGGTTGCACGCGGCTGCCGCGTTTGATCGGCGTGGAGAAGGCGGCAGAAGTGATTCTTACGGGCAAGTTGTATTCTGCTGCGGAGGCGAAGCAGCTCGGGCTGGTTGATGAAGTGGTTGCGCGTGAAAAGTTGCTCGAAGCCGCGCGGAAAAAATTGCGCGATGGAAAGAAGCCCTCACCTTCCCCTCTCCCATGGGGAGAGGCGGACGGCGGAGCCGCCGGTGAGGGAAAACCAAGTCCGCCGCGGCGTACGAGCGGAAATCTCGCACCGGCGCGCGCGCTCGAAATCATCCGAAAAAATCTTCCACTCGATCAATCGCTGGCGGCAGAGCTCGATGCCATCGTTGAGCTCGGCAAGACCGACGCGACGCAAAATTTGATCCGCAATTTTTTCCTGGCGGAGAAGTACAAACGCGGCAGCTCGAAGCAAATGTCGGAGAAAATCACGCACGCGGCGGTAATCGGCGCGGGCATAATGGGCAGCGGCATCGCGCAATGGCTCAGCTCACGCGGAGTGTCAGTGATTTTGCGCGACGTGGGAACGGAGGAGCTGACGCGCGGTCTCGCCAACATCGAAAAAACTTATGCCGACGCGGTCAAGCGCGGGATCATGACGGAAGAGAAAGCGAAGGAAGGACGTGCCCGCATCGTGGCGTCCAGCGCGCCGATTGAAATGCGTGATGTTCAAGTCGTGATCGAAGCGGCGTCGGAGAAATTGGAAATCAAAAAACAAATTTTCCGCGATCTTGCCCAAAAAGCGCCGCATGCCGCGATGCTGGCAACAAACACTTCCGCTCTGCCAATTTCCGATCTCGCGGCCGAAACCAAAACGCCCGACCGCGTTATCGGATTGCATTTCTTTAATCCGGTCAGCCGAATGAAATTGGTCGAAGTTGTCGTTGGAACGGAAACGTCGGACGACACGATTGGGCGCGCGCTTGGTTTTGTACGCCAGATCGCGAAGTTGCCGGTGATTGTGCGCGATAGTCCCGGGTTCCTCGTGAACCGCGTGCTCTTTCCTTATTTGCTGGAAGCTGCGGAACTTTTTGAAAATGGCGTGAGCGGGCAGGAAATAGACGATGTGCTTTTGCAATGGGGAATGCCAATGGGGCCGTTGCGGCTGATCGACGAGATCGGCGCCGATATCACCGTCGATATTGCCAACACTTTGGAGAAAGCTTACGGCCCGCGCGATCGCGCCCCGAAAATTCTGCGCGAAATGCAATCAGCGAAGTTGTTGGGGAGAAAATCTGGCGCCGGCTTCTACAAGTACGAAGGGAAATCTCAGACGGAGAATGCCGAGATAGAGAAGTGGCGCACCTCGCCGGTCATCCCGAGCGGAGTCGAGGGAACCCGCGGTGGAACCTTAAAGGAGGCGCAACGGGATCCTTCGACTCCGGTCGCCGCGGCGACCTCCGCTCAGGATGACGTCAGTTTTCGCCTGATGTCCCTAATGGTAAACGAGGCGGCGCGTTGTCTGGAAGAGAAGGTGGTCGCTTCGCCGGAGGACGCCGATTACGGAATGATTCTTGGCACCGGTTTCCCGGCCTGGCGGGGCGGGCCATTGCGCTTCGCCGAAAAGTTTGGCATAAAAAAGCTGGTCGAAGAGATGGAAAAACTTGCGCGTACTAACGAGAAATATGTCCCATGCACGCTCCTTCGAAAACATGCGCAAGAGGGAACGAGGTTTTATGGGAGCTGAGGGTCGCGAGCATTCGGAAGATAGGCATCTTGCCTATCTCGGCCGGCGGGCTTCAAACCTGCCGTGCCTGGAGGACAGCAGAGTCGACAAGCTCGAAGCCTCTCGGCCGAGACAGCCTGGAAGGCTATCTTCCCTATGAAAACGCCACTGGAAGCACCGCCGGAACAGGTCAAAGCCGAAACCGGCGTGAAGGAAACAGCGAAGGCGGGCTCCGCTCCCATCATTGACACTTCGAAGATGTCGGCGGGGAAGGCCGCCGCGCTCGAGCTGGCGGAAGCATCCCGCGATCCACTCGATGAACGCGGCAGTTTCGCCAGCAACCTTTTCATCGGAAAATTCGGGTTCGAGCGCATTTTCCCGTATCCGGCACAGAGCGAGGAAGACCGCGCCAAGGGCGAAGCGTTTCTCACCGAACTAAAAAACTATCTGCGCGATCACGTTGACGCCGATGAAATTGATCGGACCGGCGAGATTCCGCAGAAAAACATCGAGGAACTTTTCGCGATGGGCGCGTTCGGCGTAAAAATTCCCCAGCAATACGAGGGTCTCGGTTTATCGCAGGTAAATTATGGCCGCGCCGCCATGCTGCTCGGCAGTTGGGACGCAAACCTGACCGCGCTCGTTTCCGCGCATCAATCGATCGGCGTTCCGCAGCC
This sequence comes from Verrucomicrobiota bacterium, assembly GCA_003219125.1. GTDB lineage: Bacteria > Verrucomicrobiota > Verrucomicrobiia > Chthoniobacterales > UBA10450 > AV69. The sequence goes on along the minus strand of QHPP01000135.1, from coordinate 981 downwards.
CCTGCTCCTGTTCGGAACCGAAGAGCAAAAGAAGAAATATCTGCCGCGCGTGGCGCGTCGCGAAATCTCGGCCTTCGCCCTCACGGAATGGAATGCCGGCTCCGATCCCGCCAACATGAGTCTGCGCGCCGATCCAACCGAAGACGGCTCCGCGTTTATCCTCAATGGCGAAAAACTCTGGTGCACAAATTTGATCAAAGCCGGTGTGCTGGTGGTGATGGCGAAGACGCCGCCGAAAATTGTGAGCGGCAAGGAACGCAAGCAGATCACCGCGTTTATTGTCGATGTCGATTCACCGGGGCTTGAGATCACTTATCGCTGTCATTTCATGGGGCTGCGCGCGCTCTACAACGGCATCGTGAAATTCACCGATGTGCGGGTGCCGCGCGAAAACATGATCGCGAAAGAAGGTCAGGGATTGAAGGTCGCCCTCACGACATTAAATACAGGACGCCTGACGATTCCGGCCGCGTGCGTCGGCTTATCGAAGCGTCTGCTCGAGATTTGCCGAAAATGGGCCAAGGAACGCGTACAATGGGGCGTACCGATCGGCCAACACTACGCCATCGCCGGAAAAATCGCGGAGATGGCGGGCAATGTTTTCGCGATGGAGGCAATGACATTTTTAACGAGCGCCCTGGTCGATCGCAAAGCCGGAGATCTCCGAATCGAAACCGCGATGTGCAAAATGTGGGCGACGGAAACGACTTGGCGCAATGCTGACGAAGCGATGCAGGTGCGCGGCGGGCGCGGTTACGAAACAGCGGAGTCGCTCGCCGGCCGCGGCGAAGAACCGGTCCCGGTGGAACGTTTTCTGCGCGATTGCCGCATCAACATGATTTTTGAAGGCTCGAGCGAAATCATGCGGCTGTTCATCGCGCGCGAAGCTCTCGATCCGCATTTGAAAGTCGGCGGCGCGATCTTCAACACCCAGTTGCCCATGTCGGAGCGATTGAAAGCGGTTTTCACTTCCGGAAAATT
>QHPP01000134.1 GCA_003219125.1 Verrucomicrobiota bacterium | reverse complement strand
AAGCGATCGTCTTCGATCTTTTGCTAATGACGCCGGATCCACTGTCGTCTACGAGCTGAACTTGAAAGTCCCGTTAGCTGATCCGAATTGTTGCTCTACAACTTGAGCGCGGGTTGAACCCCCCGGGTCTCTCAGCTTCCGTATTTAAAAGAGATCAGCACTCGTGCGCGATAAGCCCGTACCTTGCTGTTTTCGACAGTCATGTCGAGTTTCACAATCTCGGCAACGCGTAAGTCACGCAGCGTTCCACCAGCGGTCTCCACCGCATTTTTCGCTGCATCCTCCCAGGATTTCGCACTTGTGCCGACCAACTCCACCACTTTATAGACTGAATCTGCAGATCCACCTTTTTTGGCCATAATGTTTCCTTTCTGTTTGCTTTGTTCCAATCAACTGTTCTGCAACCGTTTTTGTCAAACCATTACGATTAGGTTTTTCCAACAACCCGCGTTCGCTGTCTTGCCAGCTCTTCGGCAAAAAAATGCGCGCGATTACTGCCTTTTCCGGGGAGCGCAGGCGCCTCGCCAACGACTTTCTTTGGTTGCATACGAAGGGTTTCGGCGAGGCGCCGAAACCAGCACGCGAGGCGTGCGCTCCTCAGAACTGGAATCGCTTACTCGAGAAATTACGTGACTATGAACTCAGTGGCAAAAAGCTGCCCGGCTGTGGGACGGGTTTGTGGCCGTTGAGACTAAGGTAAGTGTATTCCTGGAGAAGTCGCTCGTAATCGGATAGTAGCTTCATCGCGTCATTCGGTTTTAGTCGATCAGTTTTAATCGCGGTATCGACCTGTGTTTTGAGAAGACGCATTAGCTCGACCTTGTCCCACTGCGTCATGGCGAGAACTTCACCGATAGTGCTCCCTTCGATTACTTCTTCGATGTACCAACCGGATTCTTCGTCCGGGTCGAGAAAGACATGCACTTCGGTAACGCGTCCAAACAAGTTGTGCAGGTCGCCCATGATGTCCTGATAAGCGCCAACCATAAAGACGCCGAGATAATAGATTTCGCCGGGATTAATTCGATGAAGGGGCAGCGTATCTCGAACATCCAAAAGATCGATGAACTTGGAAACCTTGCCATCAGAGTCGCAGGTAATGTCAACGATGGTGCCGTTGCGCTCGGGCGCCTCGGTCAGGCGGTGAATGGGCATGATGGGAAAGAGCTGGCCCAGTGCCCAATGATCGAGAAGCGATTGAAAGACGGAGAAATTGCAGATGTATTGATCGCTCAGCGAAGTTTCGAGCTCCTTTATCTCATCGGGGATAAATCGCAGACCGCGATGCATACCGACGATCTGGGTGGCGAGTTGCCAGTAAACAGTATCGATCTTTGCTTTTGATTCGAGCTCGAGCAATCCAAGGTCGAATGTTTGCTGGGCTTCTTCCTTGATTTGCTGGATGTCGTGCAAACTTTCCAGCCGGTTGCCGCGTTTGAGCCGTTGCTTCACTTCCAGAATATCGCGCACCAGTTTATGGTCTTTTTCAGTCGCGCCGATCTTTGTTTTCCCGACTGTCTTCTCGATCGAGCTGAATGCCTCCATCACCAAAACCGAATGATGAGCGACAATGGCACGTCCTCCTTCGCTAACGATTGCCGGATGCGCGACGCCCTCGGAATCGCACACGTCCATGATGTTCCAGACAACGTCGTTGGTGTATTCCTGAAGCGAATAGTTCGTTGAGCTATCGAAAGTAGAACGCGAACCATCGTAGTCTACTCCGAGACCACCTCCAACATCGAGGTATTCCAATTCGTGGCCGAGTTTCGCAATCTTGGAGTAATAACGTGCCGCTTCGCGCACGGCGCGTTTGATCGTCGAGATGTCGGGAACCTGTGAGCCAACATGGAAGTGGACCAGCTTCAGGCAATGCGCCAGCCCTTCGCTCTTTAACGTCTCGCTGGCGGTAAGGAGATTGACAGTATCGAGTCCAAACTTCGCGTTTTCGCCTCCGCTCGTAGTCCATTTGCCGCCGCCTTTGCTGGTCAAACGGACACGAATGCCAATTAGCGGCTCGACACCCACTTCCTTGGAAGTCCGAATGGTCTGCTCCAGTTCTTCCAGCTTTTCGACCACGATGATGACCTGCTTGTCTAGTTTACGCCCCAACAGCGCGATCCGAATAAAAGCCGGATCCTTGTAGCCATTGCAAATGACCAAGCTCTCCGCGTCCTTGTGCATGGCCAGGGCCGCGACCAACTCCGGTTTGCTGCCCGCCTCCAAGCCAAAGTGAAACACCTGGCCGGCATCGACGATCTCCTCGATCACCTCGCGCAGTTGATTGACTTTGATCGGGAAAACGCCGCGGTATTTTCCGCGGTAGTTAAATTCTGTGATTGCGTTTTCGAAAGCGCGGTTAACGGATTCAACGCGGTGGCGGAGCAAGTCCTGAAAGCGGATGACAAGAGGAAAGGGGAGCCCGCGCGAGCGCGCTTCATTAACAACTTCAAGAATGGGGATGGCGCTGCCATTTTCCTGGAGCGGCTTGGCCACGACGTTGCCATCAGCATTGATGGAAAAGTAACCAGTTCCCCAACCCTCGACGTTGTAGGTGGCGTTTGCCGCCTCCAAGTCCCAATCGTTTTTCGTCATTTCGTCAGCGGCTGCAAGACGGACAATTATTGATCCGGCGAAACATGCAAGGTCGATTCAAAAAAAGCAGCAGCAGATCTCTGGCCGTGTCGGTGTGGCGAGGGGATCCCGGGGTGCGCAGCCTGCCAGCCTGCGGCTCCCAGAAACAGTCATTCCCGCTCTTGGCGCAAAGACATGCGTCCGAAACGTTGGTCAGGCGCGGCCGCATGGCTGGGGGCAGCTTGTTTTTCCTCCTTCCATCGGTACCGTCACGCAGTGAACAAAACGGTCATTGAGGTACATGTTCGTGCCGTACTCCCAACCAGTGGCGGTTGCGCGGTTTTCATTGGAAATAGCGACAAGGTTTTCATCGTTTACGTCGATCAAACGGTCGGGAGCGCGATCACGATGTTTATGCGGGAGATGTCGAAAGAACGACCGTTGACGCATGATTTGATGGCGCATTTAATGACTGCGGTGGGCGCGCATGTCGAGCGGGTGATCATCAACGATCTAAAAAACGCGACTTACTATGCGCGCATGATCATTGCAGCGGAGAATGAGCTGCAGCAGAAAAAAATCATCGAGCTCGATGCGCGGCCGAGCGATTGCATCGCGATGGCGACGCAACAAAAGGCGCCCATTTATGTGAGCCAGGAGGTCTGGGACGAGGTCGAGGACATGAGCGATGTTCTGCGAAAAATGGAAGAGGAAGGGCTGAAGCCGGAGATCGATCCGGAATCGGAAGGGGCGGAAGAAGAGTGATTGCCGACAGACGTGATTCGTTAAAAGCGTTAAATTGTTAAAAAGGAAATACCGCTAACCAGACGCCAGCGGTTAGCCCAGCAACTCGCCGTAGCGTTCACGCGCCAGTCGCAGGGAGCGTTCCAGAATTGCCGCTGGCGTATCGAGCGAAAGTACTTCCTCCACTAATTTTTCACATTCCTCGCGCGAGACATTGCGAATAGCGGATTTCACTCGTGGCACCAACGCCGGGCTGACGCTCAATTCGTCCACTCCGAGTCCGAGCAGAAGAGGCGTCAGCTCGATCTCGCCCGCCATTTCGCCACAAATCCCAAACCAGATCT
>QHPP01000141.1 GCA_003219125.1 Verrucomicrobiota bacterium | reverse complement strand
TGGGAGTAGGAGTCGGAGTCGGTGTGGGAGTAGGAGTCGGAGTCGGTGTGGGAGTAGGAGTCGGAGTCGGTGTCGGAGTAGGAGTCGGAGTCGGTGTCGGAGTTGGCGTCGGAGTTGGGGTTGGTGTCGGCGTAGGGGTTGCGGTGGGTGTCGGAGTCGGAGTTGGAAACGTGGTGGCGCTCGCGGTGTTTGAAAAAGAGGAACCGGCGTTGTTGTTATAAGAACGCACCCGGTAATAATATTTGGTCGAAGAGGCAAGTCCGGTGTCTGAGTAGTTGGTAACATTGGCTCCCAACGTCGCAACTAGCGAGAAAGACGAGCCGTTGAGCGACCGTTGAACCTTAAAAGATGTTTCATTTGTCGAGTTATCTTGCCACGAAAGATCAATCTGGGAGCTTGAGCTTGCCGACGCCGCGAGATTCGTTGGCGCATTCGGCAGTGCACCGAAGCTAGACCGATTGGCCCAACCCAGAATCGTCACTAATGAGAACAGAAAAATGTGTCTAATCATAATCGAAGATTTTCACCTTCGTATTAGTTCCGTCGCCATCAGGGGCCTATCGCAAAAAAGAACGTTATGCGGCAAGAGGACCCGCCGATCCGTCGCCGAAGAGCCCATAGTGACATTCAGAAACACATCCTCCTCTCTTATTGTTCTAAATTGATAGAGCATCATTCTTCACTCTTTGAATGCTGGAGTGCGTCTATGTCTTTGAGCATTCATTTTTCCTTTGGCGTCAGCAGGTAAACGGTGCTCGGTAGGTCGTGGTCGTAAGTGGCAGCATTGCCTCCATACGCGACGATCTGCCCACGGTCGTTGATGCCAAGTGCCGCAACTAGCACGATTTGAGAGTCGGCGGGTATCAGGTCGTTGAGATCGCGCATCCCCTCTCTGGCGGTCCAGATGAAAGCATGCGAAGCACCGAGAGCCTCGGTCCCGACCACCTGCCCGCGGTTGTTGATCCCGAGGGCCGTGCTAAAGTCCGCGCTGGAAAGCGAGCCCAAGCTGCGCATCCCATCCTTGTTGCTCCAGATGAAGGCGTGTATTCCCGAAGGGCCGCTCGATGCACCGACCACCTGCCCCGAGTTATTGATGGCGTAGGATTCACTTCCACTATGGCCGGGAAGAACGCCCAGATCCTTAACGATCGCAGCATTCTCCCACACAACGGCACGGTGATCGCCGTGGGCAACGCCGGAGGTCCCCGCAATCAGCCCCGCATTGTTGATCGATGTCGCCTCGCTGAAATCAGACCCGGCCAGTGGCGTCAGAGTGCGCATTCCGTCCTTCTTCGTCCACAGGAAAGCCTTCACTCCCTGCGGCCCGAAGGAAGAACCGACCACCTGTCCGGACCTGTTGATCGCGGTGGCCTTGGCACCCGAGTCGCCGGGCGAAGTGCCGAGATCCCGCATCTCTCCGTCCTTCGTCCACAGGAGAGCCCGCAGATGCGCTTTCGAATTCGATGAGCCTACGATGTCACCTAAATCGTTTACGCTCACGCCTTCGCTGAAATCGCCCCCCGGAAGGGAAGCGAGCTCCTGTATCTGATTCTCACCATTCCAGATAAAACCGCGAGTTCCTGTATTGAACTCTGTTCCGAATCGGCCAACCACAAGGCCAGAGTTACTGAGGCCTCGCACCATACTGCTCACCTCGGGCAGAGTTTCTAGTTGGTTGACGTTGTATCGATCTGATTGCGCGAAGCTCGCGGTGCTAAAAAAGGGTACAAGGAACAGCAATAACCAAAGATATCTGCCCGATCGAAGTGCCACATTTTCTTCAGGGGGCGTGATCAGTTTGTCTGAGAGCTCCATTTCGGGGGAAATTATGCAAAAATTATCCTGCCTGGATTTTCACATGACGGTCAAGATAATTTTGCTGGGGTATTTCCCCTCTTCCGGATCGAGCCTGGCCCGGGACGCTCAAAAACGCTGTGATGCGGTAGCCTTGTGTCCGAATCTGTCCGAAGGCTTCGCGCCGCATGCGCGCGCATGAACCATCCGATTTGTTTCAATTGTAAACCTTGCCAGAACCGAAGGGCGAGATCTGCCTAACGGCCCCCTGAAATCGGCCCGACGACATAGCCGTGGGGGTAGAACTCCGCAAGCCATTCCGCATCCGCGCCGGCACCAGTTATCCCGATCAAGACCTGCATCCCGGTTGGCAGCGCAAGCGCCCGAGAGTTTCGTCACAACTATCGCGCACGCGATAATTATGCCGCACAAATAACCCAAAATAAGGCAGAAGAGCCAGGCATCGCAACTTCTGACTTAGCGATGCAAGACCTTCTTTTCGTGGGAGATAGCGCATCGACCGTTCATTATGGTAATTATGAGACTGGCAAGAGAGCTGCTCCTCACTTCTCATGCGAATGTTATCAATTCAGACCAAAGCTGCGAGCCTGATTGTCGCAGGTACCATTCCTCTTTGCGCTTATGCCAAGACTGGTGGTCACAAGACTGGATTCGCCAGGATTAGCGGACAGCATCAGCATGGGCGTGGCGGACAGGCATACGTGATCGCACCCCAAGCGCATCCTCACGGTACACCGCGAGGACACCACTACGGTTGGGAAAAAGGGCGACACAATCCGCACCGCTCACCCGACGCAAGCCCAACTCCGAGTCCCGCGGCTTCACCGAGTAGATAGAAGGCTTTAGTGAAGTTGAAATGAGCCCCCGGTTAAGACCGTCGTGCCGGCGATAATGATGATTTTGTTGTGCGCGAATCGCGCCCGACGGATCGGGTTCGTGTCGTTTTCGGGTGTGATCATATTTCTCACCTCCAGCGCAACAGCAACGTCAGCAGATAGTGGAATCGCTGCGCGCTACCCCGGCGACAAGAACATCGCGAGCGACCCCGCGGTCGTCTTTGCCGACGACTTCGAGAGCTACACCTCACCGAGCCAACTCACCAGTAAATGGACTAGCGCTTACCAACTGTCCAATCTGCGCATCGCAACCGAGCAGGGCAACTATTACGCGGGCGACAAGGGACTGGAGATGACGTTATCGATAAGTACGGCAGAGGTAGCTAATGCGCTGAACAAGACGTTAGCTCCTACAGTGGACACGGCGTTCATTCGCGCCTACACGAAGTTCGACCCCGGTTACTCAGTCAGCACGTCTAACCACAACGGACTCCGGCTGTCAGCCAAGTATCCCGGCCCGGGCATCAAGCCGCCCACAGACGGAACAGGGTTCTTCCTTTTCTTGCTTCAAAACAACATACAGGGAAGCGGTAGACCCGGAGAAGTAATGCCGGGCTATTCGCATCTCTATGCTTACTGGCCGAAACAGCGCAGTGAGTTTGGCGACCACTGGTATTGTGATGGTTACGTTGTGCCGTACGACAACACAATCGGCAACAATGGCGAATGGTTAGCTTACCCAG
>QHPP01000140.1 GCA_003219125.1 Verrucomicrobiota bacterium | reverse complement strand
GAAAAATTGCGCGCCGGCTTTGTCGAAAAATTTGGGGGCGAGATTGCGGAAGCCGGTGGCGAAAAAGCAGCGAAGTTTTACTTCAAGGATGGATTCGGCTCTCGCACCGATCGTTCGTATCAGGTGACACGATCGAAATTCGACAAGATATTGTTGGATCACGCGGCGGAATCGGGTGCGGAGGTACGCGAGGAGACCGTGGTCGAGAACGTCGAATTTGATCGAGATGGCGCGATCCTCTTCCTCCGGCGCCCTTCCGAAAACATTCGTGCGCGCTATGTCATCGACGCGAGCGGGCGGAATTCCGTGATCGGAAATAAGTTCAAGCTAAAGAAAAGTTATCAGCATTTGCAGAAGCTTTCCCTCTTTGCGCACTACGAAGGGTTGGAACGCGAGCAGGGAATTGATGGCACACTCACCCGTATGGTTCGCACCTTGCAAAGTTGGTTCTGGATTATCCCGCTGGAAAATGACCGCACCAGTATCGGCATTGTATTGGAGGCAGCGGACTTCAAAAGCTCGGGACTTTCCGCCGACGAATTTTTCGAGCGCGCCATCGCCGAGCAACCGCTCGTGCGCAATCGCATCGGCGCGGGCCGACGTGTTTCGCAGGTTTATACCGCAGCGGATTTTTCCTATCGGAGTGAGAGACTCACTGGAGATCGCTGGTTGCTTGCCGGTGATGCGGCCGGTTTCATCGATCCGGTTTTCAGTAGCGGCGTTTTTCTCGCCGTCCTCGCCGGCGAACAAGCGGCGGATGTTTTACATGAGGTACTTGAGCACCCGAAACGCGCCCGGCGTCTGTTCCGGCATTACGAACGGCTGGTCAATCGCGCCATGGACGTTTATCTGCGTTTCGTTGAATCGTGGTATGCCGGCAAGGAATTCATCGAAGTTTTTCTAACGCCGACCGAGCTTTTGCAAATTCCACCGGCGGTGAATGCGGTGCTCGGCGGTAACATTGGCAACCGCTTCGCCATCCGCTGGCGAATGGAACTTTTTTATCTGATCGTGCGTTTGCAAAAGCGCTGGACTCTTTGCCCGCGACTTTCGCTTGTGCCCAAAAGGAACGGCCAAGCGGAGCCACTCAACCCCGCCTCTATATAATATGGGGCGAATCGCGTCGATCCTGGGTCTCGCCCTAATTCTAAGCAGCTGCGCCATCCATCAATTCGCGCTGCCGAGTCGGACATGGACTGCTCGCAACGGCCAGCTCTCTTACCACGGCAAAAAGACAGCGCTCATTGGCGAGGTGTTCGTCCGTTATTCCAATCGCGGCGATTTCGAATTGACTTTCAGCAAAGGCCCGGGCGTCACTTTGCTAGTCATGCGCACTGATCCCGCTTTTGCTCGAGTGCAAGGCCCGCTCGCACGTATTCCCTGGTCGGGGCCGCTTCAGCAGCCCCCGGCGCGGGCCAGTGGTTGGCTCGCTTTGCGCCAGGAAATTTTGCGCAATCCGCAAAAGCGAATTGTGCGGGTGAGCGAAGGATCGGAAACTTTCGTGCTGCGCTTCTAGGCAGTCGCCAAGCTTTGCTGCGATGCGATTCAGCGAAAAGATTGCCTTTCTTGTTACGGAACGCCGCGGCCTAATGTGGAGTACCGTCGTGCTGATCGCGATCGTCAGCGTCGGCATTCTGGTGGTGTTTTTGCGGCTCGATACCGAAGTCCTTAATTTGTTGCCGCGCGGATTTGACTCGGTCGAAGGCCTGAAGATCTACAACAGTGAATTTGCGCAGACGCGCGAGCTGACCTTCGCTCTTCTTTGTCAGCCCGAGGACGTGGACAAGCTCGAAGAATTCGCGCCGAAATTCGTCGAGAAACTACGCGCGCAACCGTGGTGTGTTCGCGTGCTGGCCGGTTCACCCATGGAAACGCCGGATGGAGTGCGCGATCTACAACGAATCGCGCTCCCGCTTCTGCTCAATCTCGAGCCAGACGATTTTGATCGCGCAATTTCTTTGCTTCAACCGCAGAAAATTCAGGAACGCCTCGCGCAATTACGCCAGGAAATCGAAAGCGGTTCGCCGCGGCCGCAAATAGAGTTGACGCTTGATCCACTCGGCCTAATCACACCCTCGCTCAAGCCGTTTGCCGGCAACGCCGCGATGGAAACAGATCAGCCCCTGACTTCGCCCGATTCCACCATGCGTGTTTTTCCGACGGTGACGAACCAGCCAAGCATTAGCGCCTTCGATTGCCAGAAGCTGATGAAGCAGGTGAACGTATTTCGTGTATCTGCACTCGAAGGCTGGGATGGTGGCAAACTGGAAGTGCTCATCACTGGGCGTTCCGCTTATGTCGCGGAAATCTCGCTGAGTATGCGCCACGACATCGTTGCCACGGTGTTGAGTTCAATCGCGCTGGTTGGCGCCGTTTTTTTTATCGGATTTCGGCGGTGGCTCCCGCTCCTTGGAATGGGCTTCGCCCTCCTGCTGTGTTGTCTGATCGGACTCGCCGCTGGCCTTTTGATTTTTCATCGCCTCAACATGGTGACAGTTGGCTTTTGCGCGATTCTCGTCGGCCTCGGCGTTGATTTCGCCATTCTGATTTATGGGCGCTATCAGCAAGCGCGAAGCGAGGGTGATGGACATCGGGTCGCCGTGGCCGACGCCGTGCACAGTCTTGGCCGCGCCGTTTTCTTCGGCGCGTTAACCACCGCCGTCGGTTTTCTCGCCCTCGTCTTGAGCAACTCTTCGGGATTTATTCAGCTCGGCGTCCTTATCGCGATCGGAATTTCCGCCGCCGGCGTATTAATGACGACGATCTTTTTTCTGTTCGTGCCGCGAAGAAATGTTCCGTTGCGCAGCGATTGGATTTTAGGTTCGGTGAAAAATTACGTCCATCGAATGCTCGCCCGGCCGCGGTCCATTCTTGCAATTAGCGCGCCCATTCTGATCGCGCTGCTGATTATTGCGATCGTTCCGCAAATTCCGCTCACCTTTGAAGCAAACGCGCGATCGCTGGAACCGAAGAACAGTCGCGCCGGCACCGCGCTCAGTTTGATCATGCAGAAAATGCCGGTGCGCTGGGAACCAGTCCTTGGAATCGTCCGCGCTTCAACCGAGCAACAGTTGCACGATTTCTGGAAAGCGATTTCGCACCACTGGGCTGAGTTGCAACGTGCCGGTAAAATTAAGAGCTTCTCCATTCCCAATGCGCTTGCCCTTTCACCGCGCGAAATGCAACGCAATCGGCAGGAACTCGTTTCGATTAATTTTGACGCGGCCCGAACTGCCTTGCAGAACGCGCTTACTCAAAATCGATTTAACCCCGGCGCCTTCGCTTCCGCCTTCGAGTTACTCAACCAGCTCCAGGCTGCCGCTGCCCCTGATTACAAAATCCCGTCGTGGCGTACGCAATTGCCGCCGGGCTCAGCTTGGTGGTTTTTGGTCGAACGCTATTTCGCGCAGGATTCACTGACTACAACCGGGTTTGTCACCACCAACGTCCCGGTGGCGACACAGGAACAAAAGAACGTCCTCGCACGCGAACTGCCAGTCGCAGGAATCCCAATCACCCTCTCGGGCTGGAGTTATACCTTAACCGATCTGGTGCCGTGGTCGCATCGGCAGTTGCTCCTGATCAGTGCGTTGATGGCGATATTCGATGCCTCGCTTCTGGCAATACTTTATCGCGACTTGCGTCTCTGGCTCGTGCAAGTGATAACGCTCGCACTCGCGGTCGCAGCCATGATCGCTTCGATGAAACTGCTCAGCGTGCCGCTGAATTTATTAAATGTGCTCGCCTT
>QHPP01000139.1 GCA_003219125.1 Verrucomicrobiota bacterium | reverse complement strand
TTCCTCTACCCCGAGCGGTGACTGGATGTGGGACCCGGCGCATCGCAATCCGCTCGATAAGCCCGCCTACAAGACTGGGACTGGAAGTGCTCAACAAACGCCCACCCAGGGGTATTGGATAGATAGCCGTGGTGTGCGTCACTATGCCAACAGTCCGCCGCCCGGGCCGTCCCCGTCCCCATAGCGAAGAGTGGTCGGTGGTGAGAGGTCAGCTGGGCCAAGCCGGCTGCTCGTGAAAGCTTTCGGAGTAGCTGCGCGAAGGCTGGAGAACCCACTTAACTAATAACAGGTAACAGATAACGAATAAGTGAATAATTCGCGATCGCGAACCGGCAACTAACGAGATTCAGGCGTTAGGCGGTGGACCCGCACCCTTTAGTGCCGACCTTGGGACGATCCCGCGGCCAGGAAGCAGCATCCTGAGTAACTTATGGTAAATATGATTTAACTAATAGTTATAGCCAACATATCAAAATCGTTAAATATCAATAACTTACAGATCTGCTATCGATATTATAATGCTCTCAAAAACCGTAAAAAGAAGCGTAAATGAATGGAATTTTTTACAACTGTGAGTAACTCGGTCGAAGGAGACCGTTCAATCCCAGCACTAGCCGCTAAGATTGAACGATTTATTAACCTAATCGGCTGGCGTGTTAGCGCAGAGAGCCGAAAAATACGTCGGAAATGCTTACGAATCACTCAAAAACGATATAATCGGGCTTAATCGAATCGTAATTTTAAAATGCTAACGACAAGTAGTTTGCAATCTTGATCTCCTAACTGGCATCAGACCTGCTAACTTTCTAGCCTTGCCCAGGGATTTTGTTGGAGGTGTCCATCCGCTCGGGGGGCACCAAAATGGACAAAAACAATAAAATATAACAAACAAAACTACAAGTCCCACTATGAAAAAATACTCAATCCTATTCGGCGCAGTTTGCGCCGTAGTCTTTGCATTTAGTCTAAGTGCAAAGGCAGACTTCGTGTCTGAACTTACTGTGAGCAATCTTGCAGGCATGCAGACTGGAGATTTTGGTACAGTGACCGTTTCGCTGTCGGGTCAAACCGCCACCATCACCTTTACAGCCGCAGCGGGCTTTTCCTTCGGAGACGGGAGCTCCGCTGCTGTCAACCTGAGCACGGATTCGTTTACCGAAGCCTTTGTTACAGAAAGTCCAAGCAATAACTTTAAGGCGTTTGCGTTGGACCAGCAAGTGGACGGGTTCGGACAGTTTGATCTGGCAGTCGATCAAAAGAACTTCGCTGTCAAACTCTCGAGCATTACGTTGGCTGGGATGCGGCGGCTCACATCTTTTCCAGCAGCACTGGCAAAACCGGTTTCGCTGCTGAGGGACCCGGAGTACCACCGCCACCTCACATTCCGGATAGTGGGGCTACCGCAGCTCTTCTAGGCTTGGGCCTGGCGGGCCTGGCCGGTATCCGCGCCAAATTCGGACGGAAGTAATAGCGTTAAGTTAGGTTAGTTCCCAGCAAAGGCGCAGAGCAACAATGCTCTGCGCCTTTTTTCGTTTGAGTGAAACGCTGGCGCGTTTCGTTATCGGTTAAAGGTTATCCGTTACTTAGGATAGCTCTGACAGTTATCTGTTACTTGGTTATCGGCCGCTTCGCGCGCGTTACCTGTTATCTAGGCAGTCCAGTTGTTAACTACGAATAAATCGCGGGAGCGACTTATTCGTACACCGCGTCCAGGTCCTGATCGATTATTTCGCCAGTGAAACACACCGCATGCCACCAGTAGCGCTTCTCACCCTTAAACGACAAAATCAAACTTTGCGCTGTTGTTGGATACTTGCCCGATTGCGCAATCACATCGATCGCAGGTGCGCGTTTGGCAGGGATCCGACAACGCGCGGGCTACACAATTCGCGAGCTTCCTTATTGCCTAGTGCAGTGACCGAGGCATCTGCCGCGAGCCGTCACCAAGTTCGCCCTTGCTAATCGTCGGTGCGGTAGCAGTGAGGTTCAGACAATGCTACATACTACGTCCCGTTAGGGAGCGCCACCGTGGGGACCTAACGATTAGGGCTCGGACGTCAGGCTCTGGAAGCATTTCTTACCACCGACGTCCGGAGATTCAGTGGCCAGGGACATAGCAAAGGGATGGTATAGTTACTGAAACTACGATTTATATATTAGTTATGAAAAGCAATTGAAATCGTTAAATATCAATAGCTTACACCTCATGCTATCAACATTTAGAATGGCATGGAAAAGCGTAAAAAAGCGTGAATTGGGCGGCATTCTTTACAGCGCTGAATAACTCAGCCGAAGGCAACCATTCAACCTACCAGTAACCGTTAAGAGTGAAGACGTTATTAGTCTGATCGACTCCGCGTTGGTGGGACAGTAGAAGAAATTGCGTCGGAAATGCTTACAAATCACGCAAAAACGATACAATCGGGCTTGGTCGAATTATAATTTTAAATTGCTAACGACAAGTAGCTTGCAATAGTGATCCGCTAACTGGCATTAGATATGCTACTTCCGTCCCCTCGCCCAGGGGTCTCGCTGGAGTTGTCCACCCGGTCGGGGGGCTCAAAAATGGACAACAAAATAACAAGCAAAAGTACAAGTCCCACTCTCAACCCCACTATGAAAAACTACAAAATTCTGTTCGGCGCTGTTTGCGCCGTAATCCTGGCATTTAGCCAAAATGCCAAAGCAGACTTCATGTCTACCCTTAGCGTCGGAAATGAGGCCATCGCCGGGTTCCCCGGGCCGTACGGCTTCGTGGACGTAACTCTGAGCGGTCAAACGGCCACCATCACCTTTACCGCCAACACCGCGGGAGGGTTTATGTTCATCGACACGTCGGCCGCCGGAGTCCAGGTGAACTCGTCGTCGTTTACGGAAGCTATTGTTACCGACACGCAGTTCAAAGAGTTTAACTTCGGGAAGAATGTAGACGGATTTGGAGTCTTTAATCTAACCGTCAATAACAAGGACGGTTCCGGTAGTCCAGTCGACACGATTGTTTTCACCGTGACTAATACAGATGCTCTCAACCCTTGGGCTACTGATGCTGACGTCCTGGCCCTTAACAGCAAAGGCTTTGATGCAGTGGCGCACATATCTGTAAACGGTGGCGTCGCTACCGGTTTCGCTGGCGAACCGGGTGGTGGTGGCGGTCACGTTCCGGACAATGGGGTTACCGCGGCTCTTCTGGGCTTGGGCCTGGTGGGCTTGGCCGGTCTCCGCGCCAAATTCGGAAAGAATTAATAGCGTTAAGTTAGGTTAGTTCCCAGCAAAGGCGCAGAGCAACAATGCTCTGCGCCTTTTTTTATTTGAGTGAAACGCTGGCACGTTTCGTTATCGTCAATGATTAGCTACTGCTAATCATTAGTTATCAGTTAACTGTTGTTAGTTATTCCGGCGATTTTTCGTGGCTTTTTCCTGTTAACGGATAACAGATAACGAGAACACGCGAAGCGTCAGATAACTGATCTGCCAAAAGCGCGGATTCGCCTCTCCGAGCGGTAGTGCTCTCCCCGCCGGGGCGTAGTCCTCCTCTGGGACGGAGTCGAGCCGGAATCGCGGCGAATAACTACGAATAAGGCGCGTCGACACGCTTCGCTCTTAGCTCCGTGCTCCCTGCTCCTAGCTTATGAACTTCTTGGGGTCCGTTTCTCCCGGCGGATAACGCCCACTTTGCGCTACCACATCGATCAGCAAATTCCAGACGCGCGTTTGGGCAACAGAAGAAACCGCCCCGCGGAACAACTTCCCTCCGAGCCTTGACCGTTTGATTGTCCTGCGGGGTGGCGGGTGACGTCGTAGGCAGAATCGTCTTGGGCAGCCCTGCGGCGGTAATTATCGAAGACTTGTTCGTTAAAGGATTAGTTGACGTCGCAGACGTGATGCTGGCTGCCATGGTCGCGGCGCTCTGGGCGGTCGCGCCAGATATCGTAACGGTCGATGAAGATATTTCATTCCAGATTGCGCCCGATAGAACCGATTGAAGAACTGGAGCCTGCTGAGTGTTAAGGTTGACCCGTCCAGCGACCAATGCCGGTTCGTCGGCCATCGAAAAAACGTCGAGCAGGCCGGCATCAGCGCTATTTTGGCTAAAAAGATCCAGCGTTTTCCATGGGAGATCGCGGAATGTGTAGCCCAATTCAGCCACATTTCGAAAAGGGCGGTTCAGAACGACCGGGTGGTAGGCCAGGTCGGCTGTATAAAACGGGGTGGACGAACCGGTAGTGAGGACTGACGGGTCAGGATTGGCAGCATCGGCCGGACGAATAATCCCATCCTCATCTGCATAGCCGGTGCGCGTACTCGTAATTGCTGCATTATCGATGCATAAGGTTCGATTCCAGCTACCGATGGAGTGGTTGATATCGCGCAAAGTACCACACCGGTTGCAATCTCAACTTTTGTCGGAACTAACGATACGCCTCGCTTCTATCGCGGACCACAGAAACGGCGATATTCCGTGCTGAACGAGCGAACGTGGCCGAGTAATCAGCCATTCGCCTTGGCGAGGCTCAGGCGCCGCTTAACCGAAGCAAGACTCTGCCTCGGTTCGTGCGCGCGAGACTTTACCAGGGCAGTATCGCAAGAGTTTTCCCAGATCCTGCGATGCCTGCGCAAATCAATGACCGCAGCGGTCTTTCTGCCCGTGGAATCGATCATGAATGTCCTGCCGTCATTTTGGGCACCTCATGCCGTACGCGGTCCAGATTGTTCCGGTCAGATTAATACCTGTAGCATGTTCCTCCTTGATCCGCGTCAAAATGGTTTTGTTCTTGCTCCCTCTTTGGTCAAACTATGGTCGCAAGTGGAATACCAAATACAACGCGACGGGTCATATCTGGCGGCGGCTGGCGCGATCCTAAGGGATATTAATGACCGTCGCTTCCATGCAACAGTGTGGTCCAGATGTCTAGCTTATGATAAAGCCCAAAACTGGCCTTACGCTAGCCATGCTGGTGCTGGCGCTCAGCAGCGGTGCTCTCGCCGATACCTTCACCGTAACTAATACCAATGATACAGGGACGGGTTCCCTGCGTCAGGCGGTCACCGACGCCAACAATCATTCCGGCCTCGATACTATCGCCTTCGATATCCCGGGCACAGGTGTCCACACCATAACGCCGGCTACTGCCTTACCCAATATCACCGACGCAGTAATTATTGACGGTTACACCCAGCCCGGTGCCAGTGCCAATACTTTGGCCGTGGGCGATAATGCGCAACTGCTCATTCAGCTCGACGGTAGCACTACTGCAGGTAATGGGCTCGCTTTCGGTCCGCCCGGGGGTTCAACCGTGCGCGGGTTGATCATCAGCAACTACCAAGTCGGCATCTTCCTCTCGCTTGGGTTTCAGAACGGCAGCAGCAACAACCTTATTGAGGGCAATTTTATCGGAGTTGATGCCACCGGGACAACTGCATTGGCAACCAGCACCGCGGTCGGAACGGAATCGAGTACCAGTAACACCATCGGCGGCACGACCCCGGGGGCGCGCAACGTTCTCTGCGGCACCTCCAACGCCGTCGATCTCAAATTTAGTAATAATAATATTGTGCAGGGAAACTACATTGGAGTAAGTGCCGCAGGCACGGCGGGTCTGGCCAGTGGTACCGGAATTTTGATCCAGCAAAACAGCAGCAGCAACATCATTGGCGGTACTGTCACCGGCGCGGGCAACATCATCGGTGCCTTTTCGCTTGCTGGCATCAACGTGAGCAGCGCCCCGAATAATATCATTCAAGGAAACCGAATCGGCACGAATGCGGCTGGAACGTCCGGTCTTGGCGGTGGAACTCACGGAGTTACGATCGGGAGCTCAACCGGAACACAAATTGGCGGGACTGCTGCCGGTGCGGGAAATCTTATTTCTGGCGCTTCCGGCGATGGCATGACCGTCAATCTATCACCCGGGACGGTAATCCAAGGCAACCTGATTGGAACTGATGTCACCGGCACCGTTGCGATTCCGAATGGAAATGCTGGCGTTGATATCATCAATGCTGGCGGTGCCAGCAATGGCAGCATGATCGGGGGCACTGCGTTCGGCGCGGGAAACATCATCGCCTTTAACGGTACTCACGGTGTGGTCATCGCCAGCGGCAACACCCAGTGGCCAATCCTTCGTAACTCGATTTTTTCGAACGTCGGCCTCGGCATAACCCTCGGTGGACGACCCGATGATCTGAGCGCGACGCCGACCCCGAACGACGCCGGTGACGGCGACACCGGCCCGAACAATTTGCAGAATTATCCGGTCATTGAGTCGGTTTCGAGCAGCGGCGGGATGACAACAATTTCTGGAAAGCTTAACAGCGCCGCCAATACCACGTACCGGATCGAGTTCTTTGCCAATGATGCCATCGATCCGACCGGTTTCGGAGAAGGTGACACTTTTGTCCGCTCGACTAACGCTACCACCAACGCCAGCGGCGATGCCTCCTTTAATGTCAGCTTCCCCCAGATCGGCGCTGATCAACGGGTTACCGCCACCGCCACCGATCCGAACAATAACACCTCGGAATTTTCGGCAGCCATTGGGGGGCAATTGCTCAACATCTCGTCGCGGATGAAGGTGCTGACGGGTGACAGTGTCTTAATCGGCGGCTTTATTATTGGGGGCAGTGGCAACAAGGAAGTGCTGTTGCGAGCGCTGGGCCCGACTTTGACCCAGTTTGGCGTCACTGGAGTATTAGCTGATCCGACCATGGAACTGCACAATGGGGCTGGAGCACTTATAGCTTCTAACAACAATTGGAAGGATACCCAGCAAGCTGCGATTAGCGCGACCGGCCTGGCGCCGCCCAATGATCTGGAGTCGGCCATTCTGAGTAATCTAGCTTCGGGCAACTACACCGCGATTGTGCGGGGAAAGAATAATACAACCGGAGTAGCTTTGGTGGAAGTATACGATCTGGACCAGGCGATTGATACTACCCTAGCCAACATCAGCACACGCGGGTTTGTGGGCACCGGCCAGAATGTGATGATCGGAGGCTTTATCTCCGGCAATGGCTTAGTGAAGATCATCGTGCGGGCGCTGGGACCAACCTTGAGCCAGTTTGGAGTTCCCAACGTGCTGGCCGACCCGACCTTGGAGTTACACGATGCCAACGGGGCGATCATTGCTTCT
>QHPP01000138.1 GCA_003219125.1 Verrucomicrobiota bacterium | reverse complement strand
TCCAATCCGGCACGAACAGGCGTGATCATTTTGGCATTGGCCGGCGCAATCGCTTACGCCTTTTCCGGGAGCAGCGGGCTCGAAACGGGCCGGCGGGAAGATCCCTCCAGTCGCTGGATTTTCATTCCGGTGACTATTATCGCGATCGTGTTCGCCTGGCTGCCGCCGCATCTGGATCATTTCGACCGTTGGTCGATCGACGGCGACACTGTCCGCTACATGGGACTGATCATCACCGCCATCGGCGGATTCGTGCGCGTCGCCACCGTCTTTGAGCTCGGTCACCGGTTCAGCATCTTCGTCGCGCTGCAACCCGATCATCGCCTCAAGACCGACGGCTTTTACCGGTTAGTTCGGCACCCGAGTTATCTCGGAGCATTACTGGCGATGTCTGGTTGGGCGCTTGTTTTTCGGAGCATTATCGGTCTGCTCTTAACCGCGGCGATGTGTGTGCCCATCATCGCCCGGATCCGCGCCGAAGAAGAATTTCTCGTGCGCGAATTTGGCGACCAATACCGTGCCTATCAACAACGCACGCCATGGTGCTTGTTACCCTTCATCTACTGAGGTTTCATCGTGAGAGCGAAGCTTTTACGCGATCCGTCCAAAGGCAGCTCGCTTTTTCCTCGTAGCCCCCGGAAAAAGTTTCGGTTAAGGATTGCCTGTGGCGATCGTCTTGAAACCGCAGAATCTTGCGCGGTTCGTCTTCTTCATCCGCAGCGAGAAGGTGATGCTCGATTCAGATCTAGCGACATTATACGGTGTCGAGGCGCGCGCCCTTAATCAAGCCGTCGCTAGAAATCGCAAGCGTTTCCCTGCCGATTTCATGTTTCAGCTTTCGTCGAAAGAATATGAATCTTTGACATCACAAACTGTGATTTCAAAACTGCGCGGGAGCAGTGCCGACTCGTCACAATCTGTGATGAGTCCCTCCCGACGCGCGAAAGACCATTTGAGATCACAAATTGTGACCTCAAACAAGGGCCGCGGTGGTCGCCGCACCCTGCCTTACGCCTTTACCGAGCAAGGCGTGGCGATGCTCTCCAGCGTGTTGCGCAGTGAGCGCGCAGTAGAAGTGAACATCGCGATTATGCGCACATTCGTGCAGTTGCGTCGGCTTATGGACACAAATAGGGATCTGGCGCGCAAGATCGAAGCGCTTGAGAAAAAATACGATGAGCAATTTGCGGTGGTCTTCGAGGCGATCAAAGAGTTAATCACGCCACCATCGCCACCAAAGAAACGGATAGGATTTCATCCATAATCCGCCCGCTCACCTCTGACTTCTGATCTCCCTTGACGCAGCATTACTTCTTCCTTCAACGCTTTCCTCCCTCGCCTTGACCACGTTCAACTCTGATCAGACTGTCACCGTCAAGCGCCTTACGCCTGAATCGCCTCACAGCCGCATATGATTAACGATCTTTGGTACAAGAACGCGGTGATCTACTGCCTCTCGGTCGGTACTTACATGGATGCTAACGGCGATGGGATCGGCGATTTCCAGGGATTAATGCGCCGCCTCGATTATCTGCATGGGCTGGGCGTGACCGCGATTTGGCTGATGCCGTTTCAGACTTCGCCTTGCCGGGACGATGGTTACGACATCGCCGATTATTACAATGTCGATCCGCGCTACGGCACGCTCGGCGATTTCATCGAGTTTACCCACGGCGCCAAACAACGCGGCATTCGTGTTCTAATCGATCTGGTGGTGAACCACACCTCAGACCAGCATCCCTGGTTCAAGCAGGCGCGCTCCGATCCAAATTCCAAATATCGGAACTGGTACGTCTGGTCGAAGAAGAAGCCGTCGCACTCGAACGAAGGAATGGTATTTCCCGGCGTCCAGAAAACAACGTGGAACTACGATCGCGAAGCCAAAGCGTGGTACTTCCACCGATTTTATGACTTCCAGCCTGATCTCAATACCTCAAATCCGGAAGTGCAGGCTGAGATACTCAAAATCATGGGCTTTTGGATCCAGGCGGGCGTCTCAGGATTTCGGATGGATGCGGTTCCTTTCATCATCTCGACCAAGGGACCAGGCGTGCGAAAACCGAACGAGCAGTTCGATATGCTTCGCGTGTTTCGCGAATTCCTCCAATGGCGACAGGGGGACTGCATTGTGCTGGCGGAAGCCAACGTCCTGCCCGAAACCGACATGGATTACTTCGGCAAAGACGGCCAGCGCATGCACATGATGTTTAACTTCCAGGTCAACCAACATCTTTTCTATGCATTGGCCGCCGCCGATATTCGCCCTCTGATCAAAGCATTGAAAGCGACTAAAGCGCGGCCGGCTACGGCACAGTGGGGGATCTTTCTGCGCAATCATGACGAACTTGACCTGGGTCGTCTGCAAGAGAAACAGCGGCAAACTGTATTTAAGGCGTTTGGGCCGGACGAACACATGCAGCTTTACGATCGTGGGATCAGACGCCGCCTGGCTCCAATGCTCGGGGGCGATCAGCGCCGGCTCGAGCTGGCCTACAGTTTGATGTTCACGCTACCCGGAACGCCGGTGATTCGCTACGGCGATGAACTCGGTATGGGCGATGATCTCACGCTGCCGGAACGCGCTTGCGCGCGGACGGCGATGCAATGGTCGAATGAACCGCACGGTGGATTTACCAAAAACGAAAAACCGCATACTCCGGTGATCGATAAAGGACCATACGGTTATCAACATATTAATGCCGCCATCCAGCGGCGCCACGCGGATTCAATGCTGAACTGGACCGAGCGCATTATTCGAATGCGCAAAGAAGTTCCCGAGATTGGATGGGGGGATTTTACCGTGTTGAATGTCCGCGATCCCGCGGTTCTCGCTCTTCGGTATGACTGGCGGAATAATTCGGTGCTGTTTTTACACAACCTTCACGAACAACCGCGGGAAATTCTCATGGATCCCAGCATGAATAAGGCAGAGGGCAAGTTGCTGGTTAATCTTCTTGCTGAAGACCACAGTCGGGCTAACGAATCCGGCAAACACCGCATTGTCTTGGAAGGCTATGGCTACAGATGGTACCGGGTCGGCGGACTCGACTATCTACTGCGTCGGGCCGAGATCGACCAGGGTGATACCGACGCCGATTGAAAACCCGAAATGCAAACGGTTGACCCCTTGGCTCGCCGTAATCGATGAAGGCGGCTCCTTCCTAATGGAAACCCGCTTACTGCCCGCGTTCATCGCTCTACTGTCGTCGTTACGGAAGTCTGCCTCAGCTCGTGCAAGCAAGCAGAGCGAGAAAGTGGCAGCTCGTCCCGGCCAGCACGAACAAATGCCAGACGAAGTGAGCATACCGCAGACGTTTGTTAACGAAAAATAGGACTCCCGTCGTATACGCGATTCCGCCCAGTACTAACCAAAACAATGCGGGTCGCGGGACCGCGGAGGTCAGCGGTCGGATCACGATGAGCGCCAACCAGCCCATGCCGAGATAAAGAGATAACCCCAGTTTCGGATGGCGCGATGTCCCCCGGGTCGCCTTCATAATTATGCCGAAGAGCGCCAGGGCCCAGATCAGTCCGAGCATGGTCCAGCCCCATACCCCACGAAGCGGACCGAGCGTGAATGGCGTGTAGGTCCCTGCGATTAGCAGAAAGATAGCGGAATGATCGAACACCTGTAGAA
>QHPP01000085.1 GCA_003219125.1 Verrucomicrobiota bacterium | reverse complement strand
TTAGATTATTTTTTGGATTCTGGCGGGTGCTGGCGGGCCACCTCGATCAGGGTGGCCAGTAAGGCGAAGGCGCTAAGGATGATTTTCGCCGGTAGACTTGGAAGCACCCCGGCTATAATCACGCTGCTCACGGCCAATAACAGAAACGTTTTCATCATTTTTCCTCCTGATTGCGTAACCGCATCTTCTGTCATGTATACTCCGATAGTAGGGATTAATGTCTATCAATCAAGTAGGGATTTCAAATTATTTTTCGGCTCTCGTCGGCCTGTCAGATGCCTCTCGGGACGAAAGGCTGCCGGTTTAGACCCGCCCTGCGTTCCCGGTAGCAGTTTCGTAGCCGAACCGGGGATTTAGCCCCGCACAAACCTGCGCGGCGTAGGTCTGATCTTCGGCGGAGAGATATTCCCGGAAACCGCCGACCTTGCCCTGCCGGACTTTGAACGATTCCGGATCCTCCCGATCGCGCGGTTGCAAAATTTTCGATCCAAATTCACCCGCTGCTTCCAGTTTCTGCATATTTCGAAAATCGGAAAAATCGATGGCAGGGCCGAAGACTGACTCGTCGATTTGCTTCTCGCCGATTGCGCGGAGCAATTCGTGAAACAGCCGCGCCGGCTCAGCGCGCAAATCCTCGTAGCGCACGATCGTGAAATCGGACCGGTCGCCGAATTCGGTAACCCAACCGTTCAGTACTTCCACCATTACCGCGATCCCAAAGCGCGGATGCCGCAAAAGTGCGTCTATCGGCATTTCCTTGATCTCGTTCGGGGTTGCGGGATTGCGTCGTGTGAGTTGAACAAAGTAGGAGGCGAAGGCGTCCCGCGGATCGCGGGCTAGCAGGACAATCGGCCGTTTCCGGAGGGCGCGGCGTGGAATCAAATATTTTCTGCGTAACCGGTCCCAGGCATTGCCTTTGGTCCGATGCTCGAACCGGTCGTGCGAGTAAATAATGCGCGGAACTCCAGGCTCGCTCCGGTCGGTGAAAGTAAGCGAAAATTGCCGGCCCTTTTTATAGGCGAAATAGGCGCTGAGGAAGGTGCGAATCCAAGTCCGTCCACTTTTGGGGATAGAAATGACGATGGCGTCGCCACCGGAGAGCTCGCGGGCGCGGCTGCTGAGGTTCCATCGCATGGCTCGATCAACCTAGTCGCGTAGCCATGGTGGTCGAGAGGTGACTGGAAGCGACGACGGGCGTCCTCCGCTGCGTTGCTAAATCGGAGCAATCGGCTATATTATGAGCTCTCAAAATTTCGGGGGCGTACTGGCTTCGACTTGAAGTTTGAAGCGCAGGCGGCATGTCGAGGATGGTTCGTTGGCCTCGTTAAAAACCGAGCCAAAAAAATAAACGCAGATCACCAAGATCTCGCTCTCGCGGCTTAATTGACCGCGACGTTTGGAGTTGGACGCCTGCTACGGCTCCAAACGTGGACAGCAGGCTAATCGTTCGGCGGAGTGACCGCGCCGGGCGGTGAAGGAAATTCGCGGACGCTCAGGGGCCGGCAGTGTGCCGGTGCAACGTTCGGCTCCTTAAACCTTACCACCGGATAAACATGTAGATGTTTGCGTGGACCGCTTCGAGGACAGGGGTTCAACTCCCCTCGCCTCCACGTTTGCTGGTAAGCATTTGGCCATTTGTAGAACATACCAAGGAACGCTTGCATCTAAATCCCCTCGTGTTTGTTTCTGTCTAGCGCTGGCAAACTGCCCTCGCGCCCACAGACGCAAAACCGATATCTAATTTCTTACCGAGACGGAAATTGACTGCCGGAAAGTGAGATTCCACATCCGCTGGTCCGCGACTCGCAAGAGAGCTCTGGAACGCGAAGGACCGTCCGGCTTATGGGCGAAGCGACTGTCTTATTTCGTTGTGAACGCCGCATGGGAACGTAGGACAATTCTACAAAAAAGAGTAACTTTGCGCTTGCTTTTCCGTTAAGCCCTTCTTCATCATCCGTCTGATTACGTAACCCGACGTTTCAACGCATCTTCGGCCGAGCTAAAAGTTCGTGGGGCTGGATCTCCGCTGAGCGCCGCTCCATGCGATGTTCACATCCAACCGAGGCCCCGACTCGATGGTTGCGGATTCCGCGCGGCAACTGAATCGCAGTTAATGCAGTCAACAATTCCACCTGGAGAAAAAATGAAATTCCAAACCACAACTCTACGCACAAGAAATTCCACTAGCCGGTCGCCTTTTCGGTGCAGTTTCCTTCTGATCGCGCTCACGCTCGCGTACTCCGTCGCTTCGTGGACGGCCAGGGCAGCCGACGGCGGTCTGCCGAACCAGAACGCGTCCGAGGTTACCGGCGCGGCCGATGAGGTCGCGTCACCCACTGCATCGAACGTTTCGGTCTTTGCCACCGGATTAAACAATCCGCGCGGCCTGAAGTTCGGCCCTGACGGGTTTCTTTATGTCGCAGAAGGGGGGACTGGCGGCTTGAATTCGACCGACGGCGCTTGCGACCAGGTCGTCCCACCTGTTGGGCCGTACACAGCCAACATTACTGGCGCGCGCATTTCCAAAATCGGTCCTCACGGTTTCCGCACAACGGTGGTGGACAATTTGCCGTCCAGCCAGACGAGTCCGGACTTGGGCAGTCTGATTAGTGGCGTGGCCGATGTCGCTTTCATCGGAGACAAGCTTTACGCCGTGCTCGCCGGAGCTGGCTGCTCGCATGGTGTGCCGAACCTGCCCAACGGCGTGATCCGCGTTAATACAAATAGCAGTTGGAGTCTTATCGCCAACCTTAGCAAGTTCCTCATGAATCATCCTGTGGCTAACCCCAATCCTCCCGATTTTGAACCGGACGGAACGTGGTACAGCATGATAGCGGTGGACGGTGATTTATACGCCATCGAACCAAATCACGGCGAGCTGGATAAGATTACGCCCGGGGGTTCAGTCTCCCGTGTCGTTGATATTTCTGCCAGCCAGGGTCACATCGTGCCGACGGCGATCGCCTTCCACAATGGCAACTTTTATGTTGGAGACCTTAATACTTTTCCGATTGTTCAGGGCTCT
Source organism: Verrucomicrobiota bacterium (assembly GCA_003219125.1). Classification (GTDB taxonomy): domain Bacteria; phylum Verrucomicrobiota; class Verrucomicrobiia; order Chthoniobacterales; family UBA10450; genus AV69. Next base: position 8,856 of record QHPP01000085.1, on the reverse strand, counting down.
TCCAAGGTCTTCAAAATCACACCAACCGGCCAGATAACTGTTTTCCGCAGTGGTCTCACCACTATTCTCGGCCTTACTTTCGATTCCGCAGGCCGACTGTATGTGCTGGAGAACACCACCGGGAACCAATTCCCAACGCCGGGGACGGGCAAGGTGATACGAATTGATCCCTCAGGTATTCGTACGCTCATCGCGTCAGGACTCTTTCTCCCGACGGCCATAACCTTGGGTCCCGATGGCGCGCTTTACGTTTCCAACGTCGGCTTTGGGCCACCACCGAATGGCCTTGGACAGGTTCTGAGAATCACCGTGCCGTAGCCGCCGATCCAGACTGTGGCCGCTGGTCTGAAAGCAGCGGCCACTTTGTTTCAATCAATAGCCATGTGGCAATCGCAGCGCTAGCCGCTCGCGGTTCCGAGCGCGAATTTGTCCGGCGCTACTTTTGAATATCCGCGTTTAGAGCCAGGCAACGGTTGTCGGAAGCGCAAATTTGTTGGCTCCAGGATCTCATCCTATATGACTCAAGCCAATGAATCAGTTGACTACAATAAGAACTACTACCTAGCGGACAGTCTGTTTGGAACTGTCGTTTCCGTTTTTAGCGTTCTATTTAGGTAGGAAGAACTACTCTTCGTCGTAGATCTCTATCAAACCGATACCCGTCTGGTTGTTCTTGCCGGTGGCGATCGCGGTGTATCGACCCGGAGCCAGACTAATCGCGATGGCGGATTCCAAATTGTTGGGTGGAGCAAGTGCGTAGCTATTAATCAGCGCGGCCTGGCTTGCGTCACTCTGCCAGTTGTCGTTCGACGCGAGGAGGGCGCCATTTGCATCGCGCAACTCAAGCCTCGGGTCGGGAAGGGGATTGGCGATGCCGAATTGCTGGAGCGAAGGACCGAGGGCGCGGACGGCGACGCGAGTCGCACCGATTTTGCTGCCGGTGATGAATCCGCCAATCAACACATTGGAGCCGGTTCCGACCGTCGCGCGAGTGCTAATATTCGCGAGCTGGGAATCGGCAGCCTGGTCGAGGTCATAGACCTCTGCCAGAGCGACGCCGGTCCCTCCATTCTTACCGCTCACAATGGCACTGTAATTTCCAGCGGTGACGGCGGCGATCAGCGCCGCTTCCTGGTCGTTCGCTGGGGCGAGGCCAGCCCCCGTAATCTCCGCCTGCTGCGTATTCTTCCAATTGTCGTTAGCCATAACAAGCGAGCCGTCACCACGGTTCAGCCGGACCACCGGATCGGCCAGCGGGCCCGATATGCCGAAGTTGGCGAGCGACGGCCCCAGTGCCCGAACCCCGACGCGTTTTGGCGCGGCGCCCGTCACAATGAAGCCACTGATTACGACGCCTTGGCCGGTTTCCACTCGGGCACGTCCCGAGATATTTAATGCCTGTGCCGGTAAAGCGCTGACGCGGAAAACCTGCCCGCCGGAACCTTGAGCGAGATAATAGAGCGCGCCATCAGGTCCAACATGGAGATCAACCGGATTGACGATGCCGGTGGCGAAGCCGGTAGCTGTGCCAGCACTGGGATCGAAAACTCGGATCCAACCGCTACACAGATCGGCAAAAAAGTACTTACCGATGTAGGAGGAAGGGAATTGAGGCACCGGCGGGTTATAAAAAGCGCCGCCCACAATGGCGCAGCCGGTGGTATCGCTGGTCCCGTGGCCGTAGAAGTAGATCGGGCTGCGGAACGCTGGATTGCTCGTCGGACCTTCGGTTGTCGGCCAGCCGTAGTTCGAACCGGCAATGCCATCGTTAATTTCTTCCCAGGTCGACTGACCAACATCATTGATGAACAGACGGGTCGTGCCTGGTTGAAAAGCGAAGGTGAACGGGTTGCGAAGGCCAAGGGCCCAGATCGCGCGATTGTTTCCAGTGGCGCTATTGTAAAACGGGTTGTCGGTCGGGATGGTGCCATCGGCATTGATGCGCAACATCTTTCCGAGCAGATTGGACAGAGTTTGCGAATTTGAGCCGTTGGCGTTCTCGCCAACCCCGATATAAAGCCTGTCGTCCGGCGCGAAATGGATCGCGCCGCCATTGTGGTTGGTGGCAGAGCTGAGACTGTCGAGTTCCAGGATAACGGCCTCGCTGCCCGGTGCAGCGGTATCGCCGACCGCAGTAAACCGGCTGACCCGGTTGTGAATTGGCGACGTCGCAACGGTGTAATAAACGTAAAGATAGTGATTGGTGGCGAAGTTCGGATCGAACGCGATCCCGAGCAGGCCGCGTTCGCCGGAGGAATCGACCGTGAGGCTCACGAATGGTGTGCCGAGCAACACGCCGTTTTTGATCACGCGCAGTTGGCCCCCCTGCTGGCAGACAAAAAGCCGTCCATCAGGCGCAAACGCCATCGCTGTTGGTGAGCCTGACAGATTGCTGCCGAACTGCGTCTCAACAAATCCAGGCGGTAAGTTCGCCGCGGTCGCGCGGCAGCAAACAAAAGTGAGCGACGCGGCGATAAGGAACGGCAGGATTGATTTTAAACTAGAACCTGGGATATAGAAAAATCGCTGCGACTTCACTTCGTTTGATTGTTGCCGATCACGGTGATTCAACCCCCATCAGGAATCAAGGTCGCGGCCTTCAAATCAACTTCGATTGTTGATCTTGCGCGGTTTTTCGCTGCGACGAACTGGAATTGCATCGTATCGTCCGAACCGACGTGCGCCGCAAAACCAAACGCTGGGCCAGGTTTGCGTGTCTTTTCCTGCTCGGATCGACAACGTGTGCGCAGTCGGAGCAGTCGCTGTCTGATGCAGCAGCGGAGAGGCTGCGCATTCCGCTAACGCGAATACACAGCCCGGAATTTGGGTCACAAATCATCGATCTTCGTAGCGGCATTGGCCCCGATGAAGCGGCGACAATCGCGCTTTATTCAAATCCGGCTCTTCGGTCCATTCGCGACCGGCGCGGACTCGCGGTCGCGCAATTAATCCAGGCCGGAATTGTTCCGAACCCGGTGATCTCATATGCGCGCGACTATGTCACCGGTGGCAACACCGTCGGGGCAACGACTGCTTACACCTTTAGCGCCGGCTGGGAGTTCAGCGCGCTCATTCCGTTTTTGCCAAAGCAAACAGCCGCGAGAAAGAATCTTCGATCGGTTGATCTCGACGTTGCCTGGCAGGAATGGCAGGTGGCGGTGAATGCGCGCGTGGCAGTATATCGGATTCTCGCCCTGGACGCGCAAGTCCAGCGCGCCCGGGAAGCGAACCGCGGGTTGCAGAAGAGCACCGGCGCCATGCGGGAGGCGCTAAATAAACATGAGAAAACAGTGCTCGATCTCTCGGCGGTCGAGTCAGCCAGTCAGGATTCGTTCGCGACTATGCTTGGACTCGAGCAGGAATTTGAACGGCAGCGGCTGGGGTTGAACAAGGCACTGGGAGTGGGGCCGGGCATGAAAGTCGGCTTGCGCGCAGGCCTCACTTTGCCGACACATGTCGATGTTGCGGACGAGCATGATTTGCTGGCCAACGTCGAATCGCGCCGTCTTGATCTTCTTGGATTACGCCAGGGTTATGAGAGTCAGGATGCAACCGTGCGCGCCGCCATTCTCGCGCAGTTCCCGAAAATGTCGGCGGCGTTTGTGCAAGCGAGCGACACCACCGATGTGCACACGACTGGTTTCAATATTTCTGTCGATGTGCCGATCTTTGATCGCAATCAAGGGGTCATCGCGACCGAGCGTGCGACCAGACAGCGATTGAAAGATGAATATAATCAGCGCGTCTTTGAGGCACGCTCCGATCTTGCGGTTGCCGTTGCCGACATTCGCTCGTTAGATCGGCAAGTGGCTGCCGCGCAGGAAGCGTTGCCGGTGTTCGAACGACTGGTCAGCTCCGCCGAAACGGCGCGAGAACAAGGGAACGCAGATGTGCTCAGCTATTACACCGCCCGCGGCACTTTGCTGCAAAAGCGAATTCAGTTAATCAAGCTCCAGCAGCAACTGCTCGAAGCGCATACCGCGCTGGAAATCGCTTCGGGCCGCTATTTGCCATCGAATGCATCGTTGAAGGGAAGATGAACAAGAACCGAATTATTCTCGGCGTCATCGCGTTGGTGGTCGTTGCACTCATCGCGGCCGTGCTGAAGCGCTTCGGTGTCGGCGAAGGCGAAAAGAAAAGCGGGCCAATCGCGCAAGTGCAAGTAGCGAAAGTGCAACGCAAAGTCATCTCCGAGAAAACGATTGTTTATGGCAGCGTCGTCGCGCAGCCCGGCAAAACGCACTCCGTTTCGGTGGCGTTTGAAACCCGGGTCCGCCACATCCTCGTCGCGCCAGGTCAATTCGTGCAGGAGAACGATCCGCTCACGGAAATTGAGCCAAGCCCGGCGGCGCAATTGCAAATGCAACAGGCCAAAAATGCGAGTGAAGCCGCGCAAAAGGAACTCAAGCAAACTCGCGAGCGTTTTGACCTGAAGCTCGCGACCAATCAGGATTTGAGCGCGGCGGAAAAGACGGCGCGCGACGCCGAGGCACAACTAACCACCTTACAGCAGGCCGGGGCCGGTGGCGACAATCGCATTCGCGCGGGCCAGGCCGGGGTGGTGGCCAAAGTTGATGTGCAAGACGGACAAATCGTTCCTGCCGGCGGTCCACTGATTGAGATCGTCGCGGAGAATGAAATCGAAGTGAAGCTCGGCGTCGAAGCGGAAGATTTGCCGGCAGTGCCGCCCGGGGCGGCGATATCGATCTTTCCGATAAATGATCCGACCGCCTCGCAAGCGGAAGGATCGGTCCGGCTGATCACGCGTCGGATCGATCCGGCGACGCGACTTGTCGATGCTTACGTGTCCCTCCCGGAAGGAACGAAGCTCTTGCTCGACGGTTACGTACGCGGGGAAGTTCAACACACGGAGAAGAACGCGCTGGTTGTGCCGCGCTCGGCCGTCCTGCCCAACGAATCGCGCAGCTACGACATTTTCACTGTCGCAAATGGCAAAGCCGTCAAGCACACCGTGAAGGTCGGCCTGCAAAATCCCGATCAAGTGCAGATCATCGGCGATGATCTGCACGAAAACGATTCCGTCGTTACCGTGGGCAATTCCCAGCTTGAAGAGGGGATGGCGGTGGAAATCCAAAAAGCAAAATGAGCTTCACCGCGTGGGCGCAAAGCCATGCGCGCTCGATTCTCTTCTTCCTCGCGACCTTGGTCGTGGCCGGAGTGGTCGCGAGTTTTTCGTTGCCAGTCGCGCTCTTTCCGCACGTCAGTTTTCCCCGGGTGCGCATCACTCTTGACGCCGGCGATCGGCCAGCCGAGCGGATGGCGGTTGAAGTGACGACGCCGGTGGAGGAAGCGGTCCGCGCCATTCCGGGCGTGCGGAGCGTGAGATCGACCACCAGCCGCGGCACCGCCGAAATTTCGGTCAATTTCGATTGGGGCGAAGACATGGTCGCGGCCATGCTGCAATGCCAGTCGCAGGTGAACAAAATTCTGCCGGCGCTGCCGGTGGGCACTTCGTTTGAAGTTGAGCGCATGGATCCGACCGTCTTCCCGGTCATCGCCTACAGCCTCACTTCCGATTCGCATTCGTTAATCGAGCTGCACGACCTCGCGTTCTACACTTTGCGCCCGGCGCTCTCTACCGTTTCCGGCGTTGCCCGCGTGACCGTGCAGGGCGGCCGCGTCGAGGAGTATCGAGTTAATGTCGATCCTGACAAATTGCAGTCGTTCAAGCTGACTTTGGCGGAGGTTGCAGCGGCGCTTTCGGCCTCGAATGTCCAGGTCGCGGTCGGTCGCCTCGAGCAATACAACAAGTTGTATCTCGTCGTTTCGGACACGCGCTTTCAAAAGTTCGAGGAAATCGAGCGCACCGTTTTGCGCTCCACCCCCGATGGCGTCGTCCTGCTCGAAGACGTGGCGCAAGTTGAGCATTCCTCCGAACCGCAATGGATCCGCGTCACAGCTGACGGTCATGACGCCGTTCTCTTCCAGGTTTATCAACAGCCCACCGGAAACACCGTGGAAATCGCCAGCGGCATCAAAGCTAAGTTGCGCGAAATGAAGAAACAAATTCCGGACGGAGTGAAGATTGCGGATTGGTACGACCAGAGCGATCTCATCACCGCGTCGGAACACAGCACACGCGACGCTGTCCTCATCGGTATCGTGCTCGCCGCCATCGTTCTCCTGGCGTTTTTGGGAGATTGGAAGGTGACATTGATCGCGACGCTTACGGTGCCGGCCGTCCTCGCCGCCACGATTCTGCTGCTCTACGTCCTGAAAATGAGTTTCAACATCATGACGCTTGGCGGCATGGCTGCGGCCGTGGGGCTCATCATCGACGACGCCATTGTCATGGTTGAACACATTGTGCGACGGGCGCGCGGTTCGGCGGAAGGCGATGCGCGTTCGCGCGTCCTGCGCGCCGCCAGCGAATTTACCAACCCGCTGGCCGGTTCCTCCGCGGCGACCATCATCATCTTCACTCCGCTCGCATTTCTCAGTGGCGTCACCGGCGCATTTTTTAAAGCGCTATCACTGACAATGGCGGCGAGCCTCATCATCTCGTTTTTTGTGGCGTGGCTGGCCGTGCCGATTCTCTGCGCGAGCCTGCTGCGAACGGACAGTAAGATCGAGCGGCCAAACTCGTTCGCGCAGCGCGTCCACGAGGTCTATCGCGAAAATATGCAACGATTACTACGCCGTCCCCGCGGCGTCTTCCTATTCCTAATCCCACTTCTCTTGCTTGGCTTTCTCGCCTTCAAAAACGTTCCCTCCGGCTTTATGCCGGTGATGGACGAAGGTGGCTTCATTCTCGATTACATTTCGCCGCCCGGAACTTCGCTCGCCGAAACCGATCGTCTCCTGCGACAGGTCGAATCGATTTTGCAGGAGACACCCGAAGTGCAGACCTATTCGCGCCGCACCGGGCTTCAACTTGGCGGCGGTGTAACCGAGGCAAACACCGGCGATTTTTTCATTCGGCTAAAACCATTTCCGCGTCGCAACATTGAGGAAGTGATGGACGGCGTCCGTGAAGAAATCGAACAGCATGTGCCTGGTCTGCAAATTGAGCTGCTGCAATTGATGGAGGATTTGATTGGCGATCTGACCAGCGTGCCGCAGCCGATCGAGATCAAACTTTATTCCGACGACGAAGCTACGTTGCACACGCTTGCGCCAAAAGTTGCCGACACGATCTCGAAAGTAAAAGGCGTCATCGAAGTAAAGACTGGAATCATCCCGGCTGGCGACGCGCTCAACATTCAAGTCGATCGCGTAAAAGTCGCGCTCGAAGGAATGGATCCCGACGCCGTCACCAAAGCGCTCGACGATTTTCTCACTGGCAACGTTACCACGAAAATTCAACAGGGCCCGAAACTCGTCGGCGTGCGTGTCTGGATTCCGCGCGACGCGCGCGAAACCATGCGCAACATCGACAATCTTCTTCTCCGCGCGCCCGACGGCCATCTCTTTCCCCTCAGGCGCGTCGCCACCTTGACCGCGCTCAGCGGCCAACCTGAAATCATGCGCGACGATCTCAAACGCATGGTTGCGGTAACCGCCCGGATTAGCGGCCGCGACCTTGGATCGACCGTGCGCGATGTGAAAAGAGCGCTGGTGCATAGCGGTGTGATTCCGAACAGCGTCCTCTACCGATTCGGAGGCCTCTACGAACAACAGCAGATCGCCTTTCGCGGCCTGACCTTGATTTTATTTGCCGCGATCGTGCTCGTCTTTCTGCTCCTGCTGTTTCTCTACGAAAGTTTTCGCGTCGCCGGCGCCATGTTGCTCATTCCGATATTCGCCGTAGCCGGCGTTTATCTGGGACTTTGGCTCACCCGCACCGAGTTCAACATCACCTCGCGCATGGGCATGACCATGATCGTCGGCATCGTTACTGAAATCGCCATTTTTTATTACTCCGAATTTCGCGACCTGCCCCCGAGCGACGACCGTTTCATTCTGGCCGGAATCAATCGCATGCGCGCAATTTTCATGACCGCGTTCGCTGCCATCCTTGCTTTATTGCCACTTGCCCTCGGAATCGGTCACGGCTCCGCCATGCAGCAACCCTTAGCCATCGCGATCATCGCTGGACTGGTCTTCTCCCTTCCGCTCGTGCTCATCGCGCTGCCTGCGCTGCTCGCCTTATTCAAGATCGACACCGCAACTGGCGCTGCGCAGCGCGAATAAGACTACCGCGTCGCATCCGCCGGACCGTAAACCAGCAGCTTCAACGTGTTCGGCACAATAGTTGGTCGCGATGGCGATGTGCCGGGAGATGGAGTCGGCGGCGGCTGAAATTTCGCTGTTGGCAAATAGATGCGATGCGTTTGTGGATCGAGCGCCATCGTTCGCGCACCGCGCTCCGTCCTGAGTGTCTGAACCACCGTCAGCTTCTCCGGCGTTTCTTCTTTCGTGATCGTTGTCGTTCCGTCGCCACAGGAGGCGAAGACAAGCTGTGTTGAATCATCGAACGCGCAAGCATCAACGCCCGCGCCGATCGGCACGGTTGCAACAACTTTGCCAGTTTCGGTGTTCAGCATCGTCATCAATTGGTTGCTACAGCCCACAAACAATCGTTGATGCGCCCTGTCGAACGCCATACCAGTCGGCTCGGTCCCCGGCGCGAGCGGCTCGCGCACAACGACTTGATGTTTTGTCGTGTCGATAACCGCCACTTCACTTTTGTCTTCGATGTTGCAGTAAAGGCGCCCAGCCGCACCATCGACCACCGCAAACTCCGGACTGCCACCGAGCGCGATTGTGCTGACTATGCTTGCCGTTTTTGCGTTGATCACCGTGGCCGAATTCCCGCTGTGATTAAAAAAATAAACCTCGCCGCGAACTGGTTCGTAAACAAGCGCATCGGGATTCGTGCCCGTCTCTATTTTT
>QHPP01000084.1 GCA_003219125.1 Verrucomicrobiota bacterium | reverse complement strand
CCGTGATTCCGTTTATTCGCGGCGACGGGACCGGACCTGACATCTGGGCCGCGAGCGTGCGCGTGTTCGATGCCGCGGTCGAGAAAGCTTACGGCGGCAAAAAGAAAATCGCGTGGTTCGAGGTTTTTGCCGGTCAGGCGGCCAAGGACAAGTTCGATAGTTGGCTGCCCGATGACACAGTCGAAGCGTTTCGCGAGTATCTTGTCGGTATCAAAGGCCCGCTCACTACTCCGGTTGGCGGCGGGATTCGATCGTTAAACGTCGCGCTCCGGCAACTGCTCGATCTTTATGTTTGTCTGCGACCGGTGCAGTACTTCAAAGGTGTCCCCTCACCGGTAAAGCGTCCGGAGAAAGTGGATATGATTATCTTCCGCGAAAATACGGAAGATATTTACGCCGGAATCGAATACGCAGCCGGAACGGCAGAATCAGGCAAGATAGTGGAGTTCCTGGCCAAGGAATTTCCCAAAGAATTCGAAAAGATTCGCTTCGGCACCCAGGAAAAAGCTAAGAAGTTTTGGAGCTCAGTCGGAGCGAAAGATTTCCCAACAGACGTTCGTGTGGGCATTGGGATCAAACCGGTGAGTTATTCAGGCAGCGTGCGGCTGATCCATAGCGCGATCAGCTACGCCATTCTCAATAACCGCAAGAGCGTGACTTTAGTGCACAAGGGTAACATTATGAAGTTTACCGAAGGCGCGTTTCGTGATTGGGGTTATGAGGTGGCAAAGAATATGTTTGGCGCCGAAGAAATGGATGGCGGTCCATGGTGCCGGATCCCAATGGGAAAGCCAGGCGCAGGCATTGTCATCAAGGATGCGATCGCCGACATCACGTTGCAGCAGGTTCTGACCCGGCCGGAAGATTTCGATGTCATCGCGACATTAAATTTGAATGGCGACTACCTGAGTGACGCGCTGGCCGCACAACCCGGTTCGGTAGTTCTCTCCGGCGAAATGATGTTTCGTTACATGGGCTGGACGGAAGCGGCCGACCTAATTTTGAAAGGATTGAACGGCGCCATTGCCAGCAAACGCGTCACCTACGATTTCGCGCGCTTGATGGAAGGCGCGACCGAGATCAAATGCTCCCAGTTCGGCGATAACATCATCGAGCATATGTGAGGGCGGAATGACGAAACCCAAAGCGTGGAGAGACAGGCGCTGTCCAGTCCCAAACATAAACACAAACGGACATTACAGGGATGGGCGGAGGCCGCCTTAAAATTAGGGCCGACACGGCGGTCGCCCCTCCAGTGACATGGATTTCCGGCAAAGCCGCTGAAGTTGGCATCGCGATCGAAGACGTCGATGACTCCGTGAAATGTAATTCGGGATCGATTCGTGATCGCTCTAACGCGTTAGTCATTACTTCCTCCAATAAATAGGAATTCTGGCGCCCCTTTTGTATTGCCCACGACTAAAAAGTTGTTCAGAATTTGAGTCTTGATGCTCTCCCCCTTCCGCCGCTGGTTCGGCGCTATTTTCTTTTTGGTCCTGGCATCAACTGGTGCGCCACTTTTGCGCGCTCAGAACACGCTCATCCCTCTCACTACACGACGAGGCATGGTCTTCGATCAAGCGGGTAAGTATCTTTACATCACGACCAGTGACGGTTTCGTGAAGCGCTACAACCTAGCCACCAAGAAAATTGATCGTTCCTACAATGTTGGCGGATTCCTCAATGGAGTAGATATCGCGCGTGACGGTTCTTTCCTGCTGGTCGCGCAAGGCGTGACGACTTCAACGAAAGGCAAGTTTCAAAAGGTCAACTTGCCGGGTGGCAGCATTATAGACATTCCTTACATACTCACTGATGGGGAAGCAGGAGGTTGGGACGTGGGGATTGGCTCGAATGGCTTGGCCCTTGTCACAACTCAATATGCCGGATCAGGCTTCACGCCTTTGCGCCAAATCGACCTCGCCACAGATGCTGTGAGCGTCCGGACAGATGTGCCCGGTTCGTTTGCTCCTTACGTGGTTCAAGGGACGGAGATTCGCCGTAGTGCCGACGGCACCCGCATGTATTTCTCCGAAGTATCCATCTCCAGCACCCCTATTTTTACGTACAGCGCCATCAGTGATACGTTTGGGCCGAGTTCAGGGCCAGGTGGGATCCGCGGATGTGCAGTTAGTCGGGATGGCAGCCTCTTAGCTACGAGTACGTACCCTGATACAATATCGCTGGATACAGCTCCGTTTCTACATCTCGTGCACAGTTTTCACGGCTTGGGCAACGGAGCGGCCTTCGATGCGACCCGAAATATTTTGTATACAATTAGTGCGTCGGCTACTCAGCTAATCGCCTACGATACGCAAAGGTTTGCTGAATTATTCCGACTTGATTTGGAAGAGTCGCCTGGTGATTTTGGGCGGTTCATCGCCAGTGCTGACGGCCGGCATCTGGCTCTCCAGACCGAGTCGGGTGTCCGAGTGCTCGACATTCCGACCGTTCTGCCCAATCCTTCGCCTACGCCGTCGCCAACGCCAGCGAATCCCCGCGGAATGGTGTTTGATCACTCCGGGAAACATCTCTACATCACGACGGCTGAAGGATTGGTTTTTCCGTACAATCTAGCCACCCGCGTCTATGGGCCACCCTACAATTTAGGGGGATCTCTCAACGGAGTGGATATTGATTGGAATGATTCCTACCTCCTTGTGGGCCAGCGCTGTACTGGCGCTGCGGAAGCGTGCCTAGAAAAACTCGATCTCAAGACCGGAAGTGTGACAACCATCAGTTTTCCGTTTCGGACTTTATTTAGTTCCTCGGGATCGTGGGATGTTGCGATTAGTTCGAATGGGCTGGCAATTTTCACGGCTTGTAACGCTGTACACCAACTAGACCTGAGCACAAATATCGTGACTCGAAGAAGAGATGCCCCTTTTGGTTTGTCTTACAGCGTGAATATCAGCCGAAGTGCTGACGCAACAGAGTTTCTGCTGGACGACACATATGGGGACACGGGTCCGCTGTTCACCTATAACTCAGCCAGCAACACCTTCGGATCCGCTTACTACGACAACAGCTACCGATTGCGAGGGGCAAGCACTGCCGTAAGCCGCAACGGGACGCTCATCGGGGCGTCAACGTACTATGGCACAACCTTAAGTTCCCAACCTGGCTCTGCTACGATCCACACCTTCGACAATATCGATAGCGGCATCGCATTCGATCCCGCGCGCGACAGGTTCTACGGCGTCGATAGTTCCAAACGTCAAATTATCGGCTATGACACAAAGACCTTTGCTTCCGTCATCCAAAAGAACATTGGTGAAGCGGTCAATCCCACTGTGACGCCATTCGGCGAAGGTACTTTAGTCGCCAGCCCAAATGGCCATTATCTCGCTCTAAGAACGTCGACTAGGACCCGGATCTATTCCGTTGGCACAGTGACAGCAACTCCCACGCCGGCTCCGACACCTACGCCAAGTCGACTTGGAAGCATCAGCACTCGTGCTTTGATTCAAACCGACGGGAATGTTCTGATCGGCGGATTCACGCTTGGCGGGACAGATCCGAAGAAAATCGTTGCCAGAGCGCTTGGGCCATCACTGGCAGCCTACGGCGTGCCTGGAACGCTCCAGGATCCGATCCTAGAGTTGCGAGATCAAACTGGGGCCTTGGTCGGAACCAACGACAATTGGGCAGACTCTCAAGGATCGGAAATTCAGCAAGCCGGCTTCGCACCGAGCGATGGGAGGGAGGCTGCCATACTCAAAACTGTAACTCCCGGCACTTACACGATAATCGTCCGTGGAAAGAACAACATGACCGGGGTTGGCCTGGTCCAAATCGTCGATCTTGATCCCGCAGTATTCTCGGCGCTTTCGAGCATTAGCACGCGGAGCTTCGTAGGCGCCGGCAGCAACGTCGCCATTGCCGGGCTGAACATTGGCGGAGCAACCAAAAAAGTCCTCGTGCGTGGGATGGGACCTGTACTCGCGCAATATGGCATTGCAAGTCCCCTGCAGGATCCAACGCTCGAGTTGCATGATAACAACGGTGCAACCCTGGCAGCAAACGATAACTGGGAGGACACGCAACAGGACGCTATCGTCGCAACCGGACTTGCGCCAGACGACGATTATCGTGAAGCTGCTATTCTGGCAAACCTTGTTCCAGGGAACTATACGACAATTCTGCGCGGCAAGAACGGTTCAACAGGAATAGCATTGGTAGAAGTCTATAGTCTACCGTGACTGAGGCCAGCGTCTGGCACAGACGCCATACAGCTTGCTCAAAGTTGATTTCAGCACTTCAGATGTCTCAGTTTTGCAGTTTTTGGAAACCACACTTTCGTCGGACGCAAATCCGAGTTAGCTCCAGCTGGTGAACTCGCTTTGGCAGCGCTTCCAAAAGTATTTTCTGCGCTATAACGACATCGGTTTCACGATCGACATCAGTCGGATGCGATTTCCCGATGATTTCCTGCAGTCGATGGGCCTGCGCGCGCAGAGGGCATTCTCTGAAATGCGGCAATTGGAATCTGGCGCAATCGCGAATGCAGACGAACGCCGGATGGTTGGTCATTACTGGCTGCGTAATCCCGCGCTGGCGCCCAGTGCAAGTCTGCGATGGGATATCGAAGAAACCAATGCGCGGATCAAAAAGTTTGCTGCCGACGTCCACGCTGGCGATATCGCGCCGTCGAAGGGGAAATTCCGCCATCTCTTGCTCATTGGCATCGGCGGCTCAGCGCTCGGCCCACAATTTGTCGCCGACGCCCTTGGGAATGCCGGCGATCCGATGGACGCATTCTTTTTTGATAACACCGACCCGGATGGCTTCGATCGAGTATGGGGAAAATTAAAGGACAAGCTTGATGAAACGCTGGTGATCGTCATTTCAAAATCGGGCGGCACAAAGGATACGCGCAATGGGATGGTGGAAGCGGAAGTGCAGTATCGCGCCGCACGCGTGGACTTCGCCCGACATGCCGTGGCGGTGACTGGGGTCGGGAGGGAACTTGATCGACATGCGAAGGAAAATGACTGGCTGGCGCGTTTCCCGATGCATGATTGGGTCGGTGGCCGAACCTCGGTGATGAGTGCGGTCGGTCTGCTCCCAATGGCGCTGCTCGGGTTCGAGATAGATCGATTTCTCGCGGGCGCGGCAGCGATGGACCAACTGACTCGGGCGGACGTCGTCGAACAAAACGCCGCGATGTTGCTGGCGCTAATGTGGTTCTACGCCGGAGAAGGCAGGGGCACAAAAGACATGGTCATTCTTCCCTACAAGGACCGGCTGGCACTATTCAGCAGATATTTGCAGCAACTAGTCATGGAGTCGTTAGGAAAGGAGAAAGATCGCGACGGCAAAGTTGTGCACCAGGGAATCGCGGTTTATGGCAACAAAGGATCGACTGACCAGCATGCCTACGTGCAACAATTGCGCGATGGCGTTCTGAATTTCTTCGTCACCTTCATTGAAGTGCAAAAGGACCGCACGGCCGCGCTGGTAAAGGTAGAGAACGAATTTACCAGTGGGGATTATTTGCACGGGTTTTTGCGCGGAACCCGCAAGGCTTTGTTCGAAAAACAACGCGAATCGATCACTATTGGCATGCCAGAGGTGAGCGCATTCTCGGTCGGAGCACTGATCGCGTTGTATGAACGTGCGGTCGGTTTCTACGGTTCGCTGGTAAACATTAATGCTTACAATCAGCCCGGGGTTGAAGCGGGCAAGAAAGCGGCAACAGAATTGCTGCAATTGCAGACAAAGGTGCGAGGAAAATTGAATCGGAATCCACAAACTGCCGACCAAATCGCTCGTGTGCTCGGCGCCGATCCCGAATCGGTCTATCATCTGCTTGTACACCTGCACGCAAACGACCCGACAGTGCAATCCGCGGATGAGAAAGACATGGCCGCCGACAAGTTTTTCCTGGCGTGAAGACGGAAGCAAAAGCGGAAGCAGCGGATGGAAATGTTTCGTGGGAAAATTTCGTAAAATTCGTCCGCCAGCTCAGTCACGATCTACGAAACCAATTGAACGCCGCCGAGCTGCAGTCGGCCTTGATCGGTGAGTTAACTAACGATGCCGAAATAAAATCGGAGATTCGCCGGTTACGCGAACTGGTTTCGCAACTTGGCGCCACCCTGCAGAGCTTGTCGGCATCGGTAGCGGAGCCGCGGCCGACCGCGTTGCCGTATGCCGCGAAAGATTTTATTGCCGACATGCAAAAGAAGATTGCTGAGGAGTTTCCGGAGAAAGGGCAGGCGGTGAGATGGGAGGTGTTGCCAGCGAGTGCGACGTTGAACATTGATCCGGAATTAACGGAGTGGGCGGCGGCGGAATTATTCCGGAACGCTTTTCGCCATGATCTGGCCGCCGATGAGGTGCAGGCGCAAGCTTCGGTCGAAGGTGATTGGTTCACTTTTTCCATTCGGGAAGCGAAAAAAGAAGAAATTGATCCGGCGCAATGGACGCAACCATTGCAGAACCTGTCGCACGGTCATTATGGTCTCGGATTACGTCGGGCACGGAAGATCATCGCCGCACAGGGCGGCGAATTGACGGCAAAATTTGATCCAGCTTCGCGAACATTGACCAGCACGATCACGCTCCCTTGTTCCCCCGAAAGTCCCTGAGTGGTATCATGGAGCAACTGTGACAACGAATTCCGAAGCGCACCGCATCCTCATCATCGATGATGAGCGTCCGATTTTGATGACGCTGGAAGCGTTATTGAGCCGTCACGGTTATCGAACGGAAACCGCCACGACCGCAACCCTCGGATTGCGCGCGATGAAAACAAATCCAGCCGCACTGGTGTTGCTTGATCTGCAATTGCCCGATGCCGATGGCTTGGAAACACTCGACCGGCTCAAGAAAGATTTCGCCGATTCCCAGGTCATTATTCTGACCGCACACGATTCATTGAACAACGCCATCCAATCGATCAAGCGCGGTGCATTTCATTTTATCAGCAAACCGTATGCGCCCGAGGAATTGTTGAGCCTGGCGGAACAGGCGCTGGAGAAACGATCGCTTTTGCAAGAAACCCAGGCGCTGCGCAAAAAAGCCCAGCAACTGGAGAAGCGGCTGGAGTTGGCGGAGACGCGGCTGGCCCCGGTATTCAAAAGCAAGGTGATGCAGGAAATGGAGGGGTTAATCAACGCGATGGCGCCGTCGGACGCGAACGTGCTCATCACTGGCGAGAGTGGCGTCGGTAAGGAAGTGGTCGCGAATGAGATTCACTCGAAAAGCCGGCGCGCGGGCAAACCGCTGGTGAAGTTGAATTGCGCAGCTTTTCCGCAAACCATGATCGAGTCAGAGTTATTCGGTTACGTTAAAGGCGCGTTCACCGGCGCGATGAACGATTTTCCCGGGATGATTGCGGAAGCACGCGGTGGAACGCTTTTTCTCGACGAGATTTCGGAAATGCCGGCGGACTTGCAGACGCGTTTCCTTCGGGTCTTGCAGGGAGGGGAATATCGCTCCCTCGGCAGCACGCGAATGTCGAAAGCAGATTTTCGCGTCATCACCGCGACCAATCGACCGATTGCGCAAGCGCTGGCGGAAAATCGGCTGCGCTCGGATTTGTACTACCGAATCAATACCTTCCAGATTGAAGTTCCGCCGCTACGGGAACGAAAGGAAGATATTCCACCTCTCGTTAGCACCTTCGTGCAGCGCTTCGCCGCGCAGTTGGGAAAAGCGGAGCCAACGATCGCGCCGGAAGCGTTTCAGAAGCTGCTGGATTATTCATGGCCGGGAAATGTGCGGGAATTGCAAAACACCATTGAGTACGCCGTCGTTCTGGCACGGAACGACATAATCGGGATCAAAGAATTGCCGGCGGAGATTCAATTGCCGCCGGCGCTGCAAACCACTCCCATTCCTGCGCGCCGCAGCGGCGTAGCAAGCCTCAATGACATCGAGCGAGAGACAATCCTCCAGGCACTTGCCCAAACCCACGGCAACAAGAAGAAAGCCGCCGAGTTGCTCGGCATTCAGCGCCCCACCCTTTATAACAAGATGAAGCGCTACGCCATCGAGATTTGATGCGTCGCCTGGCGATGAAAGGCCGGATGCGACCTAATTTGTAGGGCAGGCATTCCTGCCTGCCGGAAGGCTTTCTGCCCTTTAAAGATTAAGCGCTACGCCATCCGAGATTTAGGAAGTTAGCCATCCTGGCTGACTCGGAAGACAAGCTTCCAGCTTGTTCTCACTGTACACGACATTCTAGGAAGCTGTCGGCCAAGTCAGGCTGGAAGCCTAACCTCCGACGAGTAAACTACTTTGATGTCGCGGCACCTCGAAAAAATCCTGGCACATGCCGAGCGCGAACTGACTTCGACGGGAGCGCAACGCCCGACCGATGTTCTTCCCGTCTACCGGAAATTTTTGAAAATCGAGGAGCACCGTTTGCGTTTGCGCCAGCGCGCGGGCGATGGCGGACGCGAAGTTTGCGCCCGCCGGGTGGATTTGATCGATGTGCTGCTGCGCCACGTCTTCGCCGCGGCCAATCACGTCGTGAACGAGCGCAACGGCACGTCGCCGATCGCGCTGGTAGCTCTCGGTGGCTACGGCAGACATGAGTTGAACCCTTGCAGCGATGTCGATGTGATGTTTTTGCATCGCGAACAAGGTCGCGACGTATCGAAGGCAACCAGCCAAATCATCGAGCAGGTGTTGTATCTCCTCTGGGACATTGGCTTCAAGGTAGGTCACTCCACCCGGACGATCAAAGAAGCAATCGCGGCCGCCAATGCCGATATGGTGACGAAAACCGCCATGCTCGAATCACGTCTCGTTACCGGGGATCGGGAGCTGGAGCAGAAATTTCGCGAGCAGTTTCGGGCAAAATGCGTTGCTGGTCATGAACGTGAATACATCGAAATGCGAATGCGGGATCAGCAAGCGCGACATGCAAAATTTGGCAACAGTGTTTACCTGCAAGAACCGAACTTAAAAAGTGGCTGCGGTAGTTTGCGCGACTATCAGAATCTTCTTTGGATGACTTTCTTCAAGGAAGGCAGCCTGACCACGACCCATCTTGTCGGTAAGGACTGGCTGAGTGAACCGGACCGGCGTCGGATTGAAGCAGCCTACGATTTTCTTTTGCGCGTCCGAACCGAACTGCATTATTTGCACCACCGCGCGACCGACGTTTTGCATCTAAACATGCAGGAAACGATGGCGCAACGATTGCGTTATCCGCAGGAGCGCGGCCTGCTGCGAAGCGAAGCGTTGATGAAAGATGTCTACGGGCACAGTCGAAACATTTTTCGAGTGACAGAACGAATCACGGCGCAGTTTGCCAGCGGTTATTCCTCGGCCAAAACGCGCTCCCTTTTTGGATTTCTGCCGCGCGCGAAACCCGCGGCCGAGCGCGTCAATGGTTTCGTAATTCAAGATCGACAGCTCGATATCGAGCAGCCGGATCTTTTCACCAAGAATCCGGTCGAGATGATACGCGCGATCGAGATTGCACAGGAACGGCAACTAGAACCCAGTCCCGAACTCGCGGACATGTTGAGCCGCAAAATCGGATTGATTACGCATCCAATGCGATACGCGAAAGAGCCGCGCGAGATTTTTCGCCGGATTTTATCGCGCAAAGGAGAAGTTGGGCGGGCTTTACGGCTGATGCATCGGCTCGATTTCCTCGGTCAATACATTCCGGAGTTCGGGCAACTAACTTGTCTGGTGCAGCATGAATTTTTTCATCGCTACACCGCGGACGAACACACGCTGGTCTGCATTGACAAGCTCGACGCGCTGGCGCGAACGGAAAGTCCCAAGCTGCTCGAGTATCGGAAGCTTTTCGAGCAATTGTCCGATCCTTTTGTTCTTTATCTGGCGCTGCTGCTGCATGACACCGGCAAGGCTGTCGGCGCCCGGCCGCATTCGGAAGCGAGCGCGGTCTTTGCGCAACGCGTAGCGCGCCGTCTTCAGCTCGATCCGTATGAACGCAAGATGCTGATCCTGCTGGTGGATCATCACGTCACATTGTCGAATATCGCGCAACGCCGGAACATTGATGATCCCGTCACGGTGAGCGAGTTCGCCGCCATCGTAAAGGACCAGAAAAATCTCGATGCTCTGATGTTGCTGACGCTGGCCGATGGCCAGGGCACAAGCGATGAAGGGTGGTCGGACTGGAAGGAAACGCTGGTCTGGCAACTGTATCACGCGACTAGTCAATATCTGGCCGACCGGCATTCGTTTTATGAACGGGCGAAAACAGCCCGGGAAGCACGCGAGACGTTGGTCCAAGTCCGCCTCGGTCCCGATTATGCCGACGAAATCGAGGCGCACTTCGAGTTCATGCCAGATCATTATTTTCGCGCGTTCAAAGTTGGTGACATTGTCGCGCATGTGGAATTGTTCCGGCGCTTTTACGAGGCGACCTGTTTCGGAGAAACGCCACTCGCTCCGGTGTTGAACTGGGAGCCGATGCCGGCACAGGGACATACGGTTTTAACCCTTTGCAGCTGGGACCGGCAGCAACTGCTCTCGAAAATCGCCGGTTCGATTTCACTCGTGCCATTGAACATTTTGAGCGCCGATATTTACACGCGCGGCGACAACGTTGCGCTCGATGTCTTTCGCGTGAGCGATCTGCGCGGCCGCGCGGTCACGAACGAGCGAGAGATGGCGTTCGTCGAATCAACATTGAGAAAAGCGCTGGAGGGCGAAGCTTTCGATTTGAGTGTGCTGCTGGAGCAGGCACGAAAAAAAGGACGTCGTCACGCGGTAGCGGAGTTGGAATTTCCGTCGCATGTCAGTATCGACAACCAAGCCGATCCATATTTTACATTGATCGAAATTCAGACGCCGGATCGAATTGGATTGCTGCATGATCTTTTGCAATGCTTCAGCCGAAATGAAATCGACATCGCGCTGGCTCGGATCAGCACTGAGAGCGGAGCGGCAATCGATACTTTTTATGTCACGGATCGTCGATCGCACACTAAGCTGACGGGAACACAGCGGCTGAATACCCTCCACAACGAGCTGCATGGGGCGGCGTTCCGGACCTGACCATTCGCTGGCGTGCGCTTCAACACCGTTTACACTGCGACCCTGATGAACGTTCTGATTCTCGCCGCCGGTTATGCCACTCGCCTCTATCCCCTCACCTTGAACAAGGCGAAACCGCTTCTTGATGTTGCCGGAAAACCCATGGTCGCATGGGTGGTGGAAAACCTCCGCGGGGTCGCTGAAATTGAAACCATCTACATCGTCACCAACGCAAAGTTTTTCGCTGATTTCGAAGCGTGGGCGAAAAATTATCAGAGCGCGAATCCGAACTTTCCGTTCAAGGTCATCAATGATGGCTCGAGCGATGACGACAACAAGCTGGGAGCGATTGGCGACATCAACCTGGTGCTGACGCGAGAGAGCGCCGCAGACTCCGACCTGCTCGTAATCGCGGGCGACAATTTATTTCGCGAATCGCTGGCGGGGTTTGTCGATTACGCCAGGAAAACCGAGGCAACTGTCGGTGTGCATCACGTAGCCGATGGCGAAGCAATTAAGAAGTACGGCGTCGTTACAATCGATACCGACGGAGTCATCACTCATTTCGAAGAAAAACCGAAGGAGCCGAAAAGCAGCCTGGCCGCGATCGCCTTGTATTTTTATTCGAAGGATGTGCTGCCGCTTTTCACGACATACATCGCGGCGGGAAATAATCCCGATCAGCCCGGTCTTTTTCTGCAATGGCTCTATCCGCGTAAACCCGTAAACACATTTCAGATCACCGGCCAATGGCTCGATATCGGGAGCAAAGAAACGTTAGAAGAAGCGAATAAGCTCTTCGCGGAGCGTTGAATCATTAAAGCACCGAAGCGGGCGTCAGCAAGGAAGACAGGTCTAAAGACCTGTGCGCCACACAGGCTTTCAAGCCTGTGTTCCATTGCGGCAAATTGCTCGATTGGCACGATGAAACATTAAAATGTTAAATAGTAAAGCGGTTCGCGATTCAGGAGGACGTTGCGCGTGGTCCCAAGATCAGGACGTGGCAACAAGTGTCCCGAATTTTGTAGGGCAAGCGCTCCCGCTTGCCGGCAGGCAGGAATGCCTGCCCTACAATTAAAAATAATGCACGTTAGGTGTTGATCGATCTCGCGTCTCACAGAGACGCCTGCTTCAGACGTCCTTCATCGAACTCGATAAGATCGAAATAGGTCTTAATATCTTTGCGCCCGGCGCCGCCCGCTTCTTTTAGGAAATGATTAAAGCGCGCGCGTTTTGCCGCGGTATCCGGATGGCGCGAGATCATTTCCTGGTTCCAATGTTCGATCGCATCGGCCGAATGTTTCGTTCCATTTTTGTCGACCCAGTTGAGCACCTCCGCGTCGTCGTCAAAACGATTGGCGATTTCTTCGAAATCGTCGCCATTAAGTTTGAGAAAGGCGAGAAGGTGTTTGTCGAAGCCAACGGTTTTGTAGTTATAACCGTTAAGCAACCCTTTGCGATGCAGGCGCGCCTTGTCGATCAAACGAGGCAAATGAACATAGCCACCAAGTTTCTCGTACGGACTGCGCGGTCGCAGCTTCGGCATGAAGCGATCTACGTCGCGGGCAGGGGCCGCGCAAGACTGATCGAGCCTTCGGGCGGTTTCGACAGGTTGGGACTCTCGTTTGGAAGCAACTCGGTTTGCTGCAAAGCTCGTCTCCCGACCACAATCTGACCGGAAAAGGTTCCGCCTTT
>QHPP01000156.1 GCA_003219125.1 Verrucomicrobiota bacterium | reverse complement strand
CGGTTGATGAGAATAAGCGTGGCCGCGGCTATTGGAGTTGCATTCTCCGAGGCTTGGAAGCCGAGGCTGCACGTCGCGGCGCCCGGAAGATTGTGCTGAATGCCCGCGACGACGTGACGGAGTTCTATGCCAGGCACGGTTATGCGGTCATTGACGAGTCCGAAATGCTATTTGGAGTGATTCGCCATGTGCGAATGGCAAGATCACTGGTATAAGTATTGCAAGCATTGTAGCTTACATATATAATTACGCTCTACTAGGAAATCATTCATCTGCCATTCATGGACGCATTGGCTCGGACATGGATAATCTCCGTCGCGCGAGATTACGCGCAGTAACGGCCATCCTGAGCGAAGTAGAGACATCTCTCACCATTTTATGGCTAGAGATTCCTTGGCTACGCTCGCAATGACAAGATAGCGGGCGCACTCGAAGGAGGCCTGCAACATTGCGTTCGTCTTGCGTTCCGGGAGCGCTGGCTGCCAGCCCGCAGTTTGCGGATACCCCGGCACCTTCCGCCGCAGCACCGGCGATTAGAAAGTAATCTCAGCAAGGTACCGAGACCCCAGGCTAGCAGCCTGTGCTTCCCGGAAATCACGCGCATGACTGTAACGAGGCCGGGTCGCCCGCGCGTCTCGCGTGCTGGTGCCCGCCGAAACAATCTTTTGCGGCAAAGTTGGCGAAGGCGGGACACCTTCGCCAACACGCGAGACGCGTGCGCTACCCTTGACGGCCTGCATCGCGCAGCTAGCCTCGCGACATCATTATGAAACACCGATGTCTCGTCCCCGCACTGTTTTGTGCCTTTGTCTGTTTTGCGGTCCCGCAGCTTCATGCCCAGGACGAAGGCAGTATCAAGCAGGCAATGTCGCCGGAGGAGTTTCACAAGGCCGGCCTCGACAAACTTTCGGATGACGAGCTGCGAAATCTTGATCGTTGGCTGAGCGGCGATCGCGAGAAGACGGCGAAGAAAGCGGCCGCGAAAACGTCCAAAGCGAAAATGGATCTGATTGTTAGTCGGGTGAATGGGAGCTTTGGCGGTCTCAACGGTCGAACAGTGATTGAACTGGAAGATGGGACAGCGTGGAAACAAGCGAACGTCGACGATCATTTCCGCGGCTCGCCTGTGGATCACCCTGGGGCTGCCGTCCTTCGCGGCGTTTTTGGTTACAAAATGCGGATCGAAGGCGTACCGGAGTTTTACGTCGATCCGGTCAAGCGCTAACCGATCTATCCAAGGCCGCGGCCGGCGACCGCGGCTCCAACTTTAGATTGCGGTCGCCACCGGTCCCAGTCGCGCCAGACCGAACGCTTCGTGCGTTAACCGTGCTGCTTGGTCGGCTTCGGCTTCGTTAATAACGACTGCGATTTTTATTTCGGAAGTGGAGATCAACTGAATATTAATTCCGCCCCGGCCGAGACAGTCGAACAATTTCGCTGCCACTCCCGAATGCGAACGCATTCCGCTCCCGACCACGCTCAGCTTGGCGACGCCGCTTTTGGCGATCAACTGCGCTGCTTTAAGTTCGGTAACGATCGGTGTGAGGATTGTTCTCGCCAACTCGAGATCATTTTCATGAATCGTGAACGAGAGATCAGTTGTTCCGTGCTCGGAAACGCTTTGCACGATCATATCGACGACAATGTTTGCTTCCGAAATAGTCGAGAAAATCCGCGCGGCGATTCCCGGTTCGTCGCGGACATCGTCAACGGTAAGCTTTGCCTGTTTGCGGTCGACACTGACTCCACGCACAACTACATCTTCCATGTTGGCCGTTTCCTCTTTCGCCAGTGTTCCGGCGGCGTCATGGAAGCTGGAACGGACCTCAAATGGAACAGAGAATTTTTTCGCGAATTCGACGGCGCGCGACTGCATGACCTTGGAGCCCGCGCCCGCCATTTCCAGCAACTCGTCGTAAGAAATCTCGTCGATTTTTTTCGCGTCACCGATCAGTTGTGGATCGCAGGTAAAAACGCCGTCGACGTCGGTGAAAATCTGGCAGGCATCGGCATTCAGCGCGCCAGCCAGCGCGATGGCAGTTAAATCCGAGCCTCCGCGGCCAAGTGTCGTGGTTTCGCCCTCATTCGTCTGTCCCTGAAATCCGGCAACGACAACAACGTAGTCCTCGTTCAAAAGATAATGGATTTGCCGGGGGCTAATGTTTGCAATTTTCGCTTTCGTGTGCACGCGGTCGGTCAGGATGCCTGCTTCCGCGCCGGTCAGGGAAATGGCGCGGCCACCGAGGGCGTTGACTGCCATCGCGATTAGGGCGGTCGCTGCGTGTTCGCCCGTGGCGAGCAA
Source organism: Verrucomicrobiota bacterium (assembly GCA_003219125.1). Classification (GTDB taxonomy): domain Bacteria; phylum Verrucomicrobiota; class Verrucomicrobiia; order Chthoniobacterales; family UBA10450; genus AV69. The sequence goes on along the minus strand of QHPP01000156.1, from coordinate 1,559 downwards.
AAGATCGAGTTCGCGTGGCGTCGGTTGCGGCGAAACTTCTCGGGCCAGCTTGATCAAGTTTTCGGTCACGCCAGCCATTGCCGAAATGACTCCAACGACGCGGCAACCTTCACGCTGCGTTTCCAGAAGGCGTCGCGCTACATTGCAAATTCTGGCGGCGTTGCCGACCGAAGTGCCGCCATATTTTTGAACGATCAGGCGCATCGTAAAATCGCGGTGTTTGATGAAAACTGGAGCGGCACGCCAGACGAGGCTTTGCGATGTTGTCGGCTTCCTGTCAACTGCGCGTGATTTCTTCGCGCACGGCCTCGATGTTGGGCGCTACCGGCGCAGCTAATTTAGCCGACACGATCTCGGGATCCTTCAAACCGTGGCCGGTGCAAGTGCAAACAACAGTCGCGTCCATGGGCATCAAATCGCGCCGTTTTTCGCGTGCCAATTTTAACAATCCGGCAATTGGAGCCGCACTTGCCGGTTCAACAAAAATTCCTTCTGTTTGCGCGAGCCACGATTGCGCTTCCAAAATTTCATGGTCCGTCACAATCTCAACCGCGCCGCTCGAGTCGTTAATTGCGCGCTGCGCCGCTTCCCAACTCGCCGGATTGCCAATGCGAATGGCAGACGCAATTGTTTCCGGTTTTTCAATCACGCGATGATGAAATATCGGCGCGGCATGTTCCGCCTGAATTCCAATCATGCGCGGGAGCCGACGCGATTTCCCAAGTTGTTTGTATTCGGAATATCCGGCGGTGTAGGCCGTAAGATTTCCAGCATTTCCGAGTGGAAGAATGTGAATGTCCGGCGCATCCCCAAGTTCATCGACGATTTCGAACGCAGCAGTTTTTTGGCCAGCGATCCGGTCGGGGTTAATTGAATTCACGATCGCGAACTCGTCCCGGCCTCCGAGCTCGCGAACGATCCGTAGCGCGTCATCGAAATTACCGTTGATCGATACAATTCGCGCGCCATGGGCGATCGCCTGCACCAGTTTGCCGCTGGCGATTTTTCCCGCCGGCAAAACAACCGCGCAACGAATGCCCGCGCACGCCGCGTATGCAGCGGCGGAGGCGGAAGTGTTCCCGGTGGAAGCGCAAATCAAAGCCTGCGCGCCGCTTTCAACCGCCTTGGAAACCGCGACAGTCATGCCGCGGTCCTTAAATGAGCCAGTCGGATTTAAACCTTCGCATTTGACGAGCACGCGACAGTCGATCCGTTCACTCAATCGCGGCGCAAAAACCAGCGGGGTCGAGCCTTCCCCAAGAGTGACGATTGGTGTCGTCTCGCTCACCGGCAGGTAGCTGCGATAGCGGGAAATGACTCCCCCACCCCTGGATTTTTTCGATTCGTTTTGCATCCGCCGACAGCGTAACTTGCCAAAATGCATTGCAAAAAGCACGTGCTCGTTTTCGTTTAAACTTGGTCTATGCCTGAACTGACGAGGGAAGAGAAACTGCGGCTCTTAACCATTCTGCTCGAGAGCAGGCATGGTGATCTGCGCGAGCAAAATCTTAATCGCCAGGGCAAAGGCCACTTTCACGTTTCGGGGATGGGGCACGAAG
>QHPP01000155.1 GCA_003219125.1 Verrucomicrobiota bacterium | reverse complement strand
AAATCTTCGGAATGCTACAAATTGTTCAAGAAAGAGTCTAGGCGGGATCTTATCGACACCTTCTTTGAGCCGACGTTCGTAATTGCGTCCGGATGTGGCGCTCTTTTCATTAAATCGTTCTCGACGTATCGGCAGAATTTTTCGCCGCAAAGAATCCGTTACTTCACATTTGCGATCTTTACGATACTGCCCTTTGCCTGCGGGTCCTTTGGATCCTTCACCACGGTCACGTACAATTCTTTCTCGCCTTCGCCGAATGCGACGTTTGTTGTGCCATCACCCGCGGCGATCTCAAAGACGTGTAGAAGCTTGCCCTCAGGAGATATCTTCAAAATCTTACCTCCGAACCATTGGGCAACATAAATGTCACCCTTGCTGTCGACTCTCATGCTATCGGGTCCAAGCCACCAGGATTCGACCTTGTTTCTTGTGAGGAGGTTCAGCAGAGCAAAATTCGATCTGTTGCTCAATGAACCGTCGGCATTGATCTTGAACTTCAATATGCAGTTTCCGACGGTTTCGCTGACGTATAGAGTCTTTTGATCTGGAGAGACGCCTATTCCGTTGGCGTAATTGAGTTCGCCCGCTACCTCAACCCATTTCTCGCTGCCAGGCGCAAGATAGAGAATTTTTCCAACCACAGAGGTTGGTAGGTCCGCGTACGGGCCAAAGACCGTGGCATAAGCACTACCATTTGCGGTTACGACGATATCATTTATGCCGCCGTTGAATGGCTTGCCGTCTTTATCGGCATCCCAACGACGCAACTGCTTGCCGGTCACATCGAGTTCTAGAATGGCGCCATGCTCCTCGGTGCACGCGAGGAGGAACGTCTTTCGTTTCGTGAGCGCCAACCCGTTATGGCCGCACCCCGGAGTATGATTCAATACCGTGGCCGTTTTGCCATCCCATTTCGACAGTGTGTGGGAGACCCAGCCAACATAGTAAAGGTTGCCATCAACGTACAACGGGCCCTCCGGTCCAAGAATATTGCTGACAATGACCGTTTCGTCGGCATACATTGCCGTTGCCGCCATTGCGCCGACAGCGAAGCAGATAATCTTACTTACCTTCATTTTGATTCCTTTTCGGTTAGCCAAGGCATAGACGAACGAAAATATGACGGTGATGTGTTGTAACATAGATCAGAGAAGCAAACGCCCCACGCTCAACGCCGAACGTCCAACGCCCAATTCAGAAGGGGTTCTTTTCTGCTCATGCGCGTAATCGTGATCGAATCCGTTTCTAACATCAAGAATCTAGGATCAAGCTTCAAGGACCGAGAGGATAGAAGCTACATCAAACATTACGGCCGTAACGGCGCAGCTGTCGTTCGTACTCCGCGCTATCGAAATGGGCTTTTGATTCTGCGATGAGTCCGTCGCGAGTCTGCGCCGTGTGATCATGGCTGTCATTCCGCCCGGAGCGCGATCATGGGGTCGACTTTGGTCGCGCGGCGCGCGGGGATGAGGCAGGCAACCAATGACACCGTGCTCACGACGAGCGCCGTGCCGAAAAGAGTGACTAAGTGAAGCGTGGGGATGTCGAAGAGAACACTTCGCATCGCTCGTCCAGCAAGCCATGCTCCGATCAGACCCAGAATAGTGCCCGCGCCGAGAAGCCGCAGGCCTAACGACAAGAATTGCGCGCCGATCTGTTTTTTCTGCGCGCCAATCGCCATCCGGATCCCGATCTCACGGCGGCGTTGCGCGACGACGTAACTGAGAACTCCATAGATGCCGATCGCGGCGAGGAGGAGCGCGACGGTCGCGAAAATTCCGGTGAGCATTGCGGGCGATCGCCGGGCGACAAGGCTATCCGCGATGCGCGTATCCATGGAGCGGAGATCGTCGATCGCCAATTCCGGATCGGTCGCACGCACTAGTTTTCGCAGCGAATCGGCAAATGCTTCCGGGCGTTGGCTCGTCCGTGTCGCGACAAAGATGTTCCAGGCGTCGCGATAATGGAAAGGTAGGTAGACCGCACCCTGTCCCTGCGGTTCCGTCAATTCCGCTTGTTTCACAGCGCCGACGACACCAACAATGGTGAACAGTTTTGCGTCGTCCGAGTCGTTGCCTTGAAACACGCGTTGACCGAGCGCGCCGCCTTTGGGCCAGTATCGCCGGGCGAAATCTTCGTCCACCACGCAGACGCGTTCCGCGCGATGAGAGTCGGCCGAAGTTAGGAACCGGCCCTCGCGCAGAGGAATGCCGAGCGCGGTGAAGTAATCGCCGGTCACGCCATAGGAATAATGGCCGTGCAATGATTCACCCGCCTGCGGCACGTAACCCTTCGGTGTGATCGCGGTTTTGCCGTTATCTCCGCTCAGCGGCACGTTCGTGATCGTTCCAGCCGCGGCGACTCCGGGTTGTCGACCGATTGCTTCCAGCAAGCGCTCGAGGACGGCGACGCGGTCGGAGGATTCGTCCGGATACTTTCCGAACGGAAGGGTGAACTGGCCGGTGAGAACGTGATCCGCGCGAAAGCCGGGAGAAAGGGCCATCACCTTTTTCAAGCTCAGCCCGAGCAGCGCCGCGCCCGCGAGCAAAACAAAAGCGAGCGCGATCTGCGCGACAATAAATCCGTGGCGAAGCCGTTGAGCGGCGCGACTGATCGTGCCCGTGCGCGATTCCGATTGGAGGGCAGTCGCCAGATGGCTGCTCAGGTTGAACCAGGCGATCGGCACCGCGATGAGGATTCCGAGAACCACAGCGCCAACGAGCCCAATCGACGCGAGCCAACCGTCGAACGAAATGTGCGCGCCGAGCGGCAAGTGATCCGCGCCGAGAACTTCGAGCAGCCGAATTCCCCAGGCTCCGACGACGAGCCCAAGCAATCCGCCGGCCAGAGTCAACAAGACGGTTTCAGTCATTACCTGATTCACCACATGACGACGGCTCGCGCCCATCGATTGGCGAATCGCCACCTCTTTCGCGCGTCCGCTCGCGCGGATCATAAGGAGGTTCACCAGATTAACCGCCCCGATGAGCAAAAGAAAAAATACCCCGGTCTGCATCAGCAAAAGAGTTGGGCGAACGGACCGCACGTGATCGGAGTGGAGCGAAAGCACGAGCGAGCGAAAGCCGGCCTCGGCCATCATCTTCGCTTCCGGATTGTCCTTCTCGACCGCGGCATTGTGCGCGTCGATTTGCGCTTGCGCTTCGGCGATTGTGGCGCCGGGGTTCAACCGCGCGATCATGTGAGTGCTGCCGCCGCCGGAATGGCGCTCCTTCGGAGTGCGCTGCCCCAACGCGGACGTTAACGGGAGGAAAAGCCGCGCTTCCGAAGAGAGGAAGCGAAAGTCAGGAGGCAACACGCCGACGATCTTTCTTTTTACTCCGTTCACGCGGATTTCCCGGCCGAGGACGTTTGGATCGGAATTAAGACGCTCGCGCCAGTAGGCGGCAGTCAAGATGGCCACTCCGTTGTTCTCGACCGGAGTTATCGTTTCCGTTTCGTCGAAGCTGCGACCCATCACCAGGCCGACGCCGAGCGTTGTGAAAAATTCCGGTGAAACGCGCAAGATTTCCTCCTGCTGGGTCGAACCGGATTCGCCGACGACTTCGGTGCTGTCGCGAAAGATGGAAAGGCTCGAGAAGGCCGGGATGTTGCCGCGCCGCTCGTAGTAATTGGTCAGGGATGAGCCATCGTTTTCCACACCGGCTTTCGGATAGGTGTTGAAGATCGTCACCAGCCGATCGGATTGCGGAAACGGAAGCGGACGGAGCAGAATGGAGTTGATCACCGCAAAGATCGCGAGGTTCGCCCCGAGGCAGATCGCGACCGCGGCCATCGCGGTTACGGTGAACACCGGAGCCTTGCAAAGTTGGCGAAGACCGAAGCGTAGATTGTTCATGAACAAAACCTATTCAGCCATGCAACTGGCGTTCGTACTCGGCGCTGTCGAAATGCCCTTTGGATTGTCCGATGAGCCGGTCCTTGTCAAAATTCCAAAGTTCGTAGCCGCTGATTCGAACACGTTTCCCCGTACCGCCCGGTCCGATGTTCGTT
>QHPP01000083.1 GCA_003219125.1 Verrucomicrobiota bacterium | reverse complement strand
TTTCGCACATTTGCGAGTCACTCAGCAAGGTCCGTAAGCGATCGGCCAATTCTTGGCTATCGCCATTTGGAAACGTCATTCCACAATTCCCAATCGTCTCGCTTAAGCCTCCCTGTTCTGAGCCGACGACGATGCAGCCGCAGGCGATCCCTTCCAGTGCAACGATCCCAAACGGCTCTGGCCAGCGCGACGGAATGACGATAACCTGGTGACGATTCATCACTTCCGCCAGCTCCGGGCCAACCTTTTCGCCGACAAATGTCACCGCCTGATCGAGCCCCAATTCGCAAACAAGCGCGCGAAGAGTCGTTTCTTCCGGACCGCGTCCAATTATCGTTAGGCATGCGCTGACGTTCTGTTGTCTAAGAATTCCCAGAGCGCGCAACAAAACGTCGACGCCTTTGTCCGAAACAAGACGACCGACAAAGAGCAGTTCGCGATCACGGGCGAGGTGCGGAATGAGTTTGAAAATGCAATCGTCATAGGGATTCCCGATCACTTCAGCCCCGATGTTTATGTCATCGGCAATAGCCAGACTAACAGCGACGTTTCTCACCCGCGGCAAAAGCGCGCGCTTGATTCGATCCTTCCAGCCAATTTCGCCAGCAATGTTTCGAATCCAGGTTTGATGTACTACCAGGACCGGCTTGCGGACGAGCAAGGCCGGGAGGAGATGGCGCAGGCTGATGTTGTTCTGAAAAACAACCTCGCTCCACCTAACAAGTTGCAATAATCGGGCGAGCGAGGGATTACGCGCGATTTCAAATGGGTCCGCACTCAAAGCCAGCGCTGGAGTCTCTGTGACTAAAATGATTTCGTGGCTAGCGGCGAGGAACTCACGCGCCAGCAGGGCGGAGACGGTTTCGATTCCACCGATAAAGGGCGCGTAAGCATAGGATGAAAATAAAATTTTCATGGCGCCGGCGGTGCAACGCATTCAAGCGGGCGATTCCAGTGCAGAATCACAAGTTTTCCGCTGCTTCGCTTGGAACCGGCCCGGTCTCGTTTCCCCCCAGTTGCTCTGCGATCACCCGCGACAACGTCGCCATCGATGCGTGCCGATGATACCAATCGTAAATTGCTCGTGCGATATCGGGCCGCTCATTGCCCGAAGGCATCTTCACCTCACCATGCGCGATCGCGAAGGGCCCGGGCAACAAATCGTTCTCGAGCGAAATCGCGCTCAACGCCCTCGGCGTTACACACACCACCGCGTGTGCGCACATATTCGCGAACGAACTCGACTTCAATAGCAGGTCCGGGTTGGCCGTTCCGGTAGTGAAATAATCCAGCCAGGCGAAAGCGCAGGTCGAAAGAATTTGCGAAGCTGTTTCGGGCGAAACCGCGGGATAATATTCGCATTGAATAGCAGCCAACGTCTGGAGGAGCGGACGAACTCTGGAATTTTCCATTCCGCCAAGGACGACCAGACTTCGCGGCAGAACGTTCGAGGGAATCTCTCCGGTTATTCGCCGAAAGGAGCGGAGCGAGCGCTCGATTAACTGGGTTCCACCGCCAATGACCCAGCGATGATTGTCGCGCGCCCGTAATTGCGCAAAGTCGATGACCGGTTCGCCGAAGGCGGATGGGACGGGGTGAACTGTGACATCGAGCCCAGGGACAAGTCCCTCGAGCGTTTGCTGCATCGATTCGCTGCTGACCAATCGTGCATCGGTCAGTCGCGCGATGTCCCGGGCGATTTTTTTCTGCAACGGCTGAAGCCAAAACTCGCTCTTCCACGGCGGGCCAGTGGCAAAGAGTTCGTGAAAAATTACGATCAGGCGGCCGCCAAAGGTTTCGCGAACGCGACCCAAGATCGGTACCAACCAAAATGGCAGCCCGCGTTTCTGATAACCGTAGTTCACGTAGTGCAAGATCACATGCGCAGGCTTTGCCAGCGATGTGCCGGCATCCGCGATGGATGCTATTTCAAATTCTCCTTTTCTTGACGCCTGACTCGGTTCACCTGGAGCGAATACCGTTCTAAGACCGTGATTTGCCCATAAGGTGTTCGCCAGGTTGAAAGCGTAATCGGTCACCCCATCAGGGTTATCCGAAACGCGAGGAACTATCTGCCAGACGACGGCCGTGCCGTTAGTCATGCCCGGACAATTCACTAATGCCGCCCCGTACTCGAGCAAGATGCGTTTCATATAGACGCGTCGTTTCCTTTGCGATGGTTGGCCACAAGAAGCGGCCCGCCACTTCTATGCATTGCTCGATTACTTTCCGGTAGCTGGCCAGATCGGCCGAAAGAATTTGGATTAACGCGGCGGAAAGTTGTTCCACGTTTCCAATGGGAACGAGTAGATCAGACAAACCATCTTGTAGTATGAAACGCGGACCGGGTGCGTCGTAAGAGACAGTTGGAATTCCCGCCGCCAGCTGTTCCAGCAAACCCAAACCAAAACCTTCCGCATAGCTCGGAAATGCGCCTACCGTTGAATCGGATAGAAGTTTTGGCAGCTCGTCGGGCTGGTATTCTGGGACCATTTCAATCCAATCGCAGGGAGGAATATTCAGATCATGCAAGACTCTTTCGTTATCGGTGAGCGTCCCGAGAAATTTGAATCGCGCTCCCGGAAGGACGCCGCGCACGCGTTGAATGATTTCGCCCCAGTCTCTGGCGCCTTTCCGTGTACTCCACATCCCGATAAAACTCACTTCTTGTCGCAGCAAACGCGTTTCGGGCGAAGCAGCCGCTTCCACCAGCGTTCGGCGCCACTCCTCAGTCAGGCCATACGGTTGAACGATTGCCGGCTTTTTTGATTCCAAGCATTCCAGCTCATACTCGTTAGGCAAATTAACGAGATCGCAATTTTGTAATGCCTTTTCCGAATTCCGAAACAGCTGTTGCTGAAAAATGGTGTAGAAGATCCGGCCCGACAGTTTTCCACGCGGCTGGTCCGGCCAACGCTCGCGCGCCATCTTTTCAAAATTGCGATATAGGCGATGGGAACCAATCGATCGCGCGACGAGTAAGCCGTCGAAATTCAAACGGTATTTCGCAACTGGCAATGTTCCCACAAGGCAATCGATGACATCGAACCGAGCGGCATTGTTTCTGACAAAGGCGCCTGCCCTTCCTGGAAAACGCAACCGTCGCCAGGCCGAGATGGGAGGCGACGAAGTTGCCGCGGGGAACGCGTCGTCCAAACAATAATGCCAGACCTGGTGTCCGGCAGTCTCCCAGGCTTGCGACAATTCCATGAAAATGCGCGTCGCACCAAGCCGCGCGTCCCATGGAAGATCAACTATCGTCAAAATACGCATGAGTTTCGCGACGGAAGAACTTTCGCACTCAAGAAAGAATCTGTTCCCAGAATTTGTGGCGCACCGGATTGACGTAATGGCGCAGGACGATGCTGTTGCTGGCATAGCGGTCGGCCAACTGAAACTGATCATCGAGTTGTAAAACGAACTTCGCCGGATTCAGGGCCCGGGCGCCGTTGGCGTGCATCGCGAGGTGGGTCATCGTTTGATTGGTGAAGAACTTCGGCGGGCCGTCGAGCTGCTGAAACCGTTCCATTGCCAAAGACCAGTCGAGTTTCTGGAAAAAGAAAAGGACGCCTGTGTTTACGGGATGGGCGGTTTCAGCCTGATCGCGCAACAAGCGCTCGTCACCCGCGACCTGACAATCGCCCAGATAAAGAGCAGACGCGTCCTGATTGCGTAAGAGATCGGCCAGCACAACCGCGCCGGGAAAAAACAAAACATCGGCGTCGATATAAAGAGCGGGCCGTTCGAGGGGAAGACTCATGATCAGGGCAAGCTGTTTGCCGGTTGGATGGTTCGCGAAGTAGTCACGTGAAGATGAGGGTCGCGGCAAAAAATCCCGCGCCTGGGCGAGACGAATGCATGAGTCGATTTGCCGCAAGAGCGAAACAGCCCGTGTCCGATGCGTGCCGTCGGAAACAATCGTGAAACGATTTGGTCGTCCGCCGTATTTTAAAAAAGAGCGGATAGAGGCGATTTGTTCGGGTAACATCGCCTCGTTCGAGTAAGCAAAGACATCGAGGTCGAGCGTCTGCGGCGGATCGATGCGACGGCGCACAATCATCGGCAGAAGCATGCGATAAGTTTCTCGGGCTACGTCGCCGCGAACTCGGGCCAGGTGATAGCCAACGTTCCACATCGCTCAAGCCGTTGCCGTCTCCAACGAACGGAAACCGCGAAAAGAAAGGGCGAGATTGAGAAGCAGATTCGGTACGCTGGAAAGCAGATTGAAGAGGAGAACGCTACTCACATTGGAAAAATCAGTGAACGGGATGAGCGCGATTTGGGTGAGCAGGGTCAGCGGAATATAAAGCCACGATCCGGCGACCCAGGCTTTGGCAGCATTGAGCGACCAAAATGTGCCGGTGAGCGCGGCCAGCACGGCAGCGCCGACCATCAATAACAACTCGCGGTGCAGGTGCGCGTATTTGTTCCCGAGGACGAAAAGGAATTGGTCTGGGAAAATTGCGGCAGCCGCGAGCACGACAAGGCAGAACAAGCTAACTCCGCCAGCGATCTCCAGATAGAGCGAACGCAATTGTCGCCGCTCCCGACAGCGGGCGAAAGCGGGAACGAAAATATTAGCCAGCAAATTTGCCAGCACGACAAAGATCATGGCGAGCCGACCGAGCGCGCCCACTTCCGCGACCGAGCTACTCTGACGCGCGAAAAAGCTGATGAGGAAAATGGTGATTTGTCCCTGGAAACAATAGAAGACAGCGTTGGCGGCCTGGCTGCGAATGAGACCGAGCATGGTTTTGCGATCATCGGCGTTTTGCGGTGCGCCAAAGTCGATCACCCTCGCGCTATAACGGCGAAGCAAGAGATATTGCGCAAAAATCACGACCGTCGACACGGCGACGGCGATGCCAGCGTTGAGAAAAATGAAGAACAGGAGGACAAGAATCGTTAATCGCAGGATGGCGCCAAAGAGGTCGATGCGTTGAATGACTCCGATATCGCCATGGAGTCGGGGAATCACCCCCAGCACGCCGACATCGAGTTGAATGGCGAGCCCGATTAAAACGAGAATGGTTAGCAAAGCAGTGCAGTTGAGGGAGGCCCCATTTTTTGCGAGCATGAAATAGAGCAGCGGCGTGACAGCAATCATCGCCAGAAAGGCGAGACGTCGCCGAAGATATAGTGCGGTGGTGATTAGTTGGCTGAAGCGGGGCCGCTCCTGCCAAACCCGGCCGCCGATGGAAACGAGTCCAATACTAACCCCGATATCGGCGAGCAAATTGAGGGTCCCTTGCATTGTATTGGCGATGGTGAAGAAGGCGTACTCGCGTTGCTCGAGCACTCGAATGAGCAGGATTCCGCTCAGGAAACCGATTATCTGCACGATTATCTGAACCGTGACAAAGCTGCCGACAACGCGACCGCTTCGAATTAGTCGCCGCAGATAGGGCGACGGCAAAACGTCGGTCACGCCGGCTGGCGGAAATTCAATCAGCGGCACGTGATTCTAAAAATTTACTTACTAGCCGTCCGAACCGGTTGCGGCAAGTCGCGACAAGCGCTTCCGGCTGATCGGCGGCCTGGCGGTCTCGGTCGTCCTAGCTAATGTTGTTCTCGCTCCATTATTCTCATGTCTCAGGGGAACCACGCTTATATCCGGCAAGCTAAATGGAACAACGCATAATTGAACGTATTGGCCGAGAGTTCAAAGGCCCGGACCAGAATCGTGTTCTTGAGCTACTTGCCGGCTACTCGGGACCGGAAAGCGATCGGGTAAGGTGGGACATCCTGGAACTGAGCAAGGGGGAGTTCGAGAAAATCGGGGAGTACGTCAAAAGAGCGCAGACCGATTACCGCGACATCCTTTATTGGGCTGAGTATTATGAGAATGATCCACTGCTGCGCGGTCGCGACCCCAAACAGATGGTTGATGAAATCATTGCTAAATGGGGAAGGAAGAGTGAGTGAACGATGTCCGTACTCGTGAAAAAGTTCGCGACTCTCTTGCTCAGATTGTTCGCGGTCGCACTCTTATTAACACCGTCCTTCAGGCCGGTGATTCTCCGCTAGCGATGGCATGAGCCGTTTCAACGGCCTATCCTCTGCTGGCAGAATGAGAAAAGCCGTTGAAACGGCTTTGGTCCCGATCGTGCTGTGTCCGCACCGACCTGAAAGCCGGTGAGAAGGGCATGCTATGCTTTCGAGGCTGTGCTTGATGGATTCAGCGGAGTGCAACTCCGCTGGGCGCACAGGCTGAAAGCCTGTGTTTCCAATCAACATGCCGGGGTTAATGGCGGGGGGGAAGCCAGAGCGCCCCATGCCGCCAGAGGTTCGATGTACCTATTTAGGAGAGCGTGAATCGGCGTGCGTTTTCACGTTGCGCCGTTGCTTGTCCACCACCCGGCGCAATTCACGTTCCATGATCTTGAAGGCGTCGTGTATCACCTTTGCTAGCGGATCGTGCGTCCCGTTATCGATCTGTTTTTCTTCCGCGACCAATTCGTGGCCGGGCGGAACGGTGACATCAATCCGCACCCGGAATTGGTTTCCTTTTTTGTGAGTGTGATTCGGTTGCTCAATGGCAACGTCGCACCGGCTAATGTGATCGCAAAATTTGTCCAGCCGGGTCGCTTTCTCTAATACCAGTTGTTCGATTCCTTGGGATTTTTTCAGGCCGCGATAAGTGATGTTTACTGGCAATTGCATAGCACCTTCATTCTAAGCGTTCGGGCCGCCAACGCCAAGCGCTCTGATGCGATTCGGCTGTGACCCATGTTCCCCTAGATTGGCTGCAATGACCGAAAATGGGAAGCTAACTTCGCCGGCTCCACTTTCACCAGATCGGATTTCACGAATTCGACGATGCGATTACGGACATCGGGCGCAAGCAATTCAATGATCGCGTTATGGCACGAGGCGGGTGCGGCGAAAGACCAGCCTTCCACTCCGTTGGACTTCGCGATTTGCGTAATTTGATCAGCCAACTGTTTGTTGATCCGGCGCTCCGTTTCGGTTTCCAATTTGGTTTCCGCGATCGATGCCTGATGCATTCCGGCCCCATCGCTCGCCGCGTAGCGCCCGGCCAAATCGGTCACTTTATCGACCAGTTTGCCATGCGCATCGGTGACATCGAAGGCCTGCACCAGCTTTAAACTTGGCCCGCGCGTCGGGGTTTCGTTCACCCGGTAAGCTTTCAAGCTTCCCCGATCGGCCACGATAATGAGCGAGGTCGGTGTCATGCCATCACAATGCGCGGACGCGACTTCCCCGCAATCTAGTTCGTTTGCCAGTCACTGATCACGGCTATTCTTTTTTTCTGGCGACGGCTGGGGAGCGCCATGCGGAAAATCGAAATGGCGTTTCCGGAATGATTCCTGGCGCGCTTCCGCCTGTGCCCCAGCACTTAGCTTGAGCAGGCAGGCGCCGCGATCCATCACCGGCAGCTCATCGCCCGAGGCAAAAGTTTTTGGGTCGGCCAAAAAACCGGATTCAAGGGCAGTGTCGATGAGCAGTTGCCATTCAATGTGTTCCTGGCCGGGCAGAAGAAACGAAATCGTTTCGTAATGGGCGTTGATCAGAAATAAAAAAGTATCGTCGCGAATCGGTTCCCCCTGAAAATTGAGGACATCAATGGTGTCGCCGCTCAGCATCATTCCGAGACAACGGGCGGAAGGTAAACTCCAATCTTCCTCGGTCATTTCGTTGCCTCCAGGATTGAACCACATTACGTCTTTGATCTCGCTCCCACGGATACGGCGGCCTTGAAAAAATTTCGGGCGCCGAAAAACAGGATGCTGGTGCCGGAGGTGAATCAGCCGCCGGGTAAACTCGAAGAGCGCATTTTGCTTTTCGTCTCGTTTCTCCCAATTAAGCCAGCTGATCTGGTTGTCCTGGCAATAAGCGTTATTGTTGCCGCTCTGGGTCCGGCCGAATTCGTCACCCCCGACCAGCATTGGCACACCCTGCGAAATAAAGAGCGTGGTGAGAAAATTACGGCGCTGTCGTTCGCGCAAGGCGCTGATCTTCGGATCGTCGCTTGGGCCTTCCACGCCGTGGTTCCATGAGTGATTGTTGTTGTCGCCATCATGGTTCTTCTCCCCGTTGGCTTCGTTGTGTTTCTCGTTGTAGCTAACAAGATCTGTGAGAGTGAATCCGTCATGCGCGGTAATAAAATTGATGCTGGCGTAAGGTCGCTTGCCAGTGTGCTGATACAGATCGGGACTGCCCGTCAACCGATACGCCACTTCGCCGATCTTCCCCTCGTCGCCTTTCCAAAAACTGCGCATGGCATCGCGATATTTCCCGTTCCATTCCGCCCACAAGACCGGAAAATTACCGACCTGATACCCGCCTTCCCCCACGTCCCACGGTTCCGCGATTAGTTTTACCTGCGAAAGCACTGGGTCCTGGTGAATGATCTCAAAGAAAGCGTGTAGCTTGTTCACGCCGTTGGCGTCGCGCGCAAGGGTGGTCGCGAGATCGAACCGGAACCCATCCACGTGCATCTCGAGCACCCAATAGCGCAAACTGTCCATCACCAACTGGAGGGTGCGGGGGTGCAGAAGATTGAAAGTGTTGCCGGTGCCGGTGAAATCAAGATAGAAACGCGGGTTTTCCGTCCGTAATCGGTAGGAGGCGATGTTATCGATCCCGCGAAAAGCCAAAGTCGGTCCGAGGTGACTCCCCTCGGCGGTGTGGTTATAAACCACGTCGAGAATGACCTCGATTCCGGCGGCATGCAGATTGCGCACCATCCCCTTGAACTCGTTCACCTGCTCGCCTCGATCGCCGCTGCTGGAGTATGTCGCTTCCGGCGCGAAGAAACCAATCGTGTTATAACCCCAGTAGTTCGTCAGCCCACGATCGACGAGAGCCTTGTCATCAACGTGGGCGTGCACTGGCAGCAGCTCGACCGCGGTTACACCCATGTGTTTGAAATAATCAATCGCCGAAGTGATGCCGAGGGCTGCGAAAGTGCCGCGCAATTCCGGCGGAATCCCCGGGCATAACTTGGTAAAACCTTTCACGTGCACTTCGTAGATGATTGATTCCGCCAGCGGCCGTCCCAGCTTACGATCGCCATCCCAGTTGAAAGCATTGTCAATCACCACCGCTTTGGGCATTCCCCAAGCATCATCGCGAAAATCGCGAGTCAAATCCTCCTTCTCACCGCCAACGACGTAGCCAAACATTTCGTCGCCCCATTCCACCCGACCCGCGATCGCCTTGGCGTAGGGGTCGAGGAGCAGCTTGGAACTGTTGAAACGCATTCCAATTTCCGGTTCGTACGGGCCGGAAACGCGATAACCGTAAATCTGTCCCGGTCGAACTTCGGGTAGAAAAATGTGCCAGACCTGATCGGTATGTTCCGTCACCGGAATACGAACGTTTTCCTCCGATGCTTCCATGCTGTCGAAAAGACAGAGGTCGACTGAAGTGGCATGTTCGGAGAAGAGCGCGAAGTTGACGCCATTGCCCAGCCAGGTCGCGCCAAGGGGATATGGATAGCCGAGCCAGGTTTTGATTGGCGTCATAATGGCGAAGCGTTCCTATTCACCAAGCAAATGCGATGCGCAACGGGTGGAATGCAAATACACATTGGTCATCCCGAGCGATAGTCGAGGGATCCCGTTGCGTTACCTTAAAGGTTTCATGGCGGGATCCCTCGACTTACGCTCGGGATGACGAGCAATGCGTTGGCGCGCGACTGGGCTTTGCATTTCGAATTACTACTGCGATGAAACATCTTTTACACTCAGGAGCCGCAATCTTGGTCGCGTCATTTATTTCGGCTTGCGCTACAAACGTCACCATGATTGGTCCGGCACGCCCGGCCATTAGCCCGGCCGCGGTTCGAATTTACGAGGCCCCACCGCGCCGTTACGAAGAAATCGCTCTCATCAACTCCTCCGCCGGCACCACATGGCTTTTTCCCAATCGCGACTCGCTCGATGACGCGATTGCCGATCTGCGCCGAGAAGCCGCCGCGCTTGGGGCCAATGGTGTCCTCTTGCAGCAAGTGTACGATCGGCCGGTTGGCGGACTTTCGGTGGGCGTGGGCGGGTTCGGCGGCGGTCGCCATCATTTCTACGGCGGCGGCGGGAGTGTTGGTGGGCCGTTAATTAACCGCCGCGTGCAGGCTGTCGCGATTTACGTGCGCCGGTAACAACACCGGTCATAAATCGCGCAGCACCTGTTGCGCCTTCTCAACGCCATCCGGGCGCAAGATCATCAAACCTTTGGCCGAGTTTAGTGTCGCGGCCATGTAAGCGTATTCGATATTCACCTCTGCCTCGGCAAGGCGGTGCGCGATCTGGCCGAGCACGCCCGGATGGTTTTCCGTCTCGATCATTAACACTTCCGTCTCCAGCGCGAGGACACCACGTTCGCCCAGAAGCATGAGGGCCTTGGTCGGATCGCTTAACACCATTCGCACTACCGAATGATCGGCAGTGTCGGAAATGGAAAGCGCGTGAATATTAATTTCCGCGCCGGCCAGTTCTTCACACACGCGCGCCAGCGCGCCGGGCCGGTTGCTGAGGAACACTGCCAACTGCGTAGCGGATTCGATCCTGACCGTCGGTTGATCTCCCATACCCATAAAATGCCGCTCCTCGACCGCGCTGACAATCAAAAGTGTGCGATCCCGCACGGGGATTGTAGGGCAGGCATTTCTGCCTGCTGCGGCAAGCGAGAGCGCTTGCCCTACAACTGTAACCGGAATCGGCGATCCCGGCCGCCTCCCCGTTACTCCTGAAATCTCCGAAACCAGGAATATGGAAAGGCGTTGCCGGGACAATCAGTCGCCCATTGCGGCGGATTCACTTCGCGATGGGGGCGCACGACTGCGTAATGCGCATCAACCTTCCCGCAGCGCTTTCGCAAATAATTGATCAGCTCTTCGCAGGCTTCGAGCTGGCGGCGCGTTGGCTGATCGCGATTGAAATCGCCCACCAGGCAAATCCCGAGCGCAATGTTGTTCAAATAATCGCTGTGCACGTGTCCGCCGTTGATCTGGCGCCGCCAGCGATCGCCTACTTCGATTTGGCCATCACCGGTCGAGGTGCCGTTTCCGATGACGAAATGATAGGCAAGCCCATTGCGCATTCGGCGCACGTGCCGGTGATAATAATCGAAAATCCGGGCGCTGCCCTGTCGTGTGCCGCTGTTGTGCACAACGATGAATTGCCAGCGACGGCGCATCACGGGCGCGCGATCGATCTCGCTTCGGACCGACCGCGAAAGATAATGATAACTGACTTCCGGACGCGACCAGAACCACCAGCCGCGACGCGGGGTCGGACTTGGCGGCGGTTCGTAACCCTGATCGCCAACAAATCCTGACTTCTCAACTTCGACCTGTGGAATCGTGCCGCTCGCAATCGTTGGCCGAGCTGTAGCAACCGGAGTGGGAGAAGGCGTTGGGGTCGGGGGCGGCGCTGCCGCCTCCTCCGTTGGCGGAACAGGGGTTGGCGACGATGATTTTGTCGGTGACACAGTCGGCGACCCTTTCCTTTTCTTTTTTGGCGACCGATTCGGCGACGTCTTCGCCTTCTTCTTTTTCTTTGATGGCGTCGGTCTTTTCTCAGCAGTCGCTTTTTTTTTCTTCGGCGACGCTTTTGGCTTCGGCGTTGGTGATTTGGTCGGGCTCGGCGAAGCTTTCGCGACGCTTTGAGGAGTTTCCTCAGACGAAACCTGCGGGTAGGCGGGCACTCCGCTGAGAGAGCATGCAATCACCAACAATAAACAAAAACGACTCACCGGTGCGCACGTCACAGAAAAAGTCTCAAGCAGGCTGAGTTATAGGAGCGGAATTTTGCAACTCGCGCTCGTGTTCGCGGCGCAGAATCGAATTTAATTTTCCCCCGAGTAACAAGAGCAAACAGGTCAG
>QHPP01000154.1 GCA_003219125.1 Verrucomicrobiota bacterium | reverse complement strand
TTGAGAAGAAGTTCGAGATCGGTAGTCGGGTTAAAGGTCACATTCGCAATATGACCGCTTATGGGGCCTTCGTGGAGCTCGCCGATGGAATTGATGGCATGATTCATGTCTCCGATTTAAGCTGGACCCGAAAGATCAATCATCCCAGCGAAGTATTTAAGAAGAACGACGAAGTAGAAGCGGTCGTTATTGATATCGACAAGGTCAATCAGCGAATCAGCCTCGGCATCAAACAACTGAGCGAAGATCCGTGGAAGAACATTGATCAAAAATATAAGATCGGTGATTTGGTTAAAGGCAAGGTAACAAAACTGGCGAGCTTCGGTGCCTTCGTTCAACTACAGGACGACATCGATGGACTTGTTCACATTTCTCAGTTAAGCGAAAATCACGTCGCCAAGGTCAAAGATGTCCTCAAAGTAGGTCAGGAAGTAGAAGCGCGCGTGATCAAGGTAGATAAAGTCGAACGCCGGATCGGTCTATCGATCAAGGCAGCGAACTACTCCGAAGAAGAACTGCGCAAAGAATCCGAAGCCTTCGATACCCTGCGCCCGGGCGAAGACATGGTCGGCCTGGAAAAAGCCTTTGCCGCCGCCGAGCAGGAAGATTATCGCCCCGGCGAAGGGAAGAAACCCAAAGACGATTCCAAGGGTAAATAACTAGGTGGGACGAAAAGCGGCAAAAGCCCTCACCTCAATCCTCTCCCTGAGGGAGAGGAGGACACAGACCGCGGGTGTTTTGGGAATCAGGGCGGAAGATCGCACGCGAAGGGATAAACTAAGCGCGTGGTACGTACCGTTGTTTCCAAGCTCCAAATCTCAATTCCCAAACCCCAAGCAAATCCAAATTTTCAACCTCCAAAGCCGGCGCTTTCGCTGCGAATTCTTTAAAGATTTATTGATTAAAACTTTGTTTGGAACTTGGGTTTTGGGATTTCCGTCTCAGTATCGCCCCACCATGGACCGCTCCGATCTTAAGGAAGCTAGCAGCGCCGGGATTTATGAGACGGCCTACTCTACCGTCACGCTCTTGGCGAGATTCCGCGGTTTGTCGACGTCGCGACCCAATTCCACGGCAACATGGTAGGCAAATAACTGGAGCGGGATCGCTGTCAGGACCGGTGTTGTGAACTCGGGAGCACGGGGGATCTCGATGATATCATTCGCGATCCCCTTTAACTGTTTTGCGCCGTCGCCGCTGGTCAGCGCGATGATTGGCCCTTTGCGCGCTTTGACCTGCTCGATGTTATTCAGATTTTTCGAAAAAACCGCGTCATCGGGCGCGATGAAAACCGAAGGCAAATCCGGTCCCACCAGTGCGATGATACCGTGTTTCAGTTCCGCGCTTGGGTGGCCTTCGGCGAAGAGATAGGTGATCTCTTTCATCTTCAGGGCGCCCTCCAACGCGACAGGAAAATTAAATTGGCGACCGAAGAACAACATTCCCTCGGCCTCGAGATATTTCTTCGCAATCGAGCGAATTTGATCGCTCAACTTCAGCACCGATTCGATCTGGTCAGGCAAGGCTTCGAGTGCTTCGATGATGCGCGATCCCTGCGAAGTGGAAAGATGCCGCATTCGACCCAGCAGTAATCCAATTAACGCCAGAATGGTGACCTGCGAGGTAAATGATTTGGTGGCGGCGACCCCGATCTCCGGTCCAGCGTGCATGTAAACCCCGCCGTCACTTTCACGCGCGATGGTGCTGGCAACGTTATTGCAAATGCCGAGGGTGCGAAATCCTTTGCGCTGGCTTTCACGCAACGCACCCAGGGTGTCGGCGGTTTCACCGCTCTGACTAATGGCAAAAACCAGCGTATTGCCGCTCATCGGCGTATTGCGATGGCGGAACTCGCTGGCGTATTCTACTTCCACCGGAATGTTCGCCAGCTGTTCGATGAGATATTCCCCGACCAATGCGGCATGTAATGCGGTCCCACAGCCAGTCAGCACAACGCGCGAGACGTCGCGCAATTCCGCTGCGGTCATATTTAATCCGCCGAGTTTAGCCGTGCATTCTTCGGTGTTGAGCCGTCCGCGCATGGCATCGCGCACCGAGTTCGGCTGCTCAAAGATTTCCTTGAGCATGTAATGGGGAAAGTCCCCCTTGCTCACGTCTTCCGCCCCAAACTCCACCTTGCTGATTTGGTAATTGCCGGACTCGCCCGCGACCGAGCTGATTTCGAATTTATCGCGCGAGACCGCGACGATATCGAAATCGTTAAGATAAACGGCGTCGCGGGTGTGAGCGACGATCGCGCTCACGTCGCTGGCGAGAAAATTCTCATCCTTACCGACGCCGAGCACGAGGGGCGAACCGCGCCGCGCACCAATCATAAATTCTTTGATATCGGAATGAACGAGCGCGATGCCGTAGGTGCCGATCACTTGTTTAAGCGCGGCACGGGTGGCGTTAACCAGGCGAGCTTTGGAATCGGCGCCGTCCAGCTGTTCGTAAATGCTGCCGATCAAATGCGCCAGCACTTCAGTATCTGTATCGGAAGTGAACTTATGACCGCCTTCGCGCTCGAGTTGTTCGCGCAGCGCGGCATAATTTTCAATCACGCCATTGTGCACCAGCGCGATCTTTCCGCTTTGGTCGAAATGCGGATGCGCATTTTCGTCAGTCACTTTTCCATGGGTAGCCCAGCGAGTGTGGCTGATGCCGTATTGCCCCGAGGGCGGTTTCTCCGTCATCAGTTTGGCAAGATTCGCGATCCGTCCGGCGCATTTCCGCGTCTCGATGCGCTTGCCATTTACGATCGCGACGCCAGCGGAATCATAGCCGCGATATTCGAGGCGGCGGAGGCCGTCGAGAAGGATGGGCGCCGCTTCCGCGCGTCCGACGTATCCGACAATTCCACACATAATTTTAGGAGGGAGATTATAGCATATTTCCCGCCGTTGCGGTGCTCCGTCATCCCGAGCGTCAGTTGAGGGATTCCGTCGCGAAACTTTAAGTTAATGCAACGCGATCCCTCGACTATCGCTCGGAATGACGCCGAGAGGTGGCGAGGGCTAATTTCGCCAAGGCACAAAAAATTTTGCGAGCAGCGATTCCGGTTTGCGATCACATTAGCGCGATGCAAGCGCCTGCGCTTCCACCCGGCACGACCCAACGCACTCTCGCCATCATCATGGGTGGCGGAGCGGGCACGCGACTCTTCCCATTAACCAAGGACCGCGCAAAGCCGGCCGTGCCACTCGGCGGAAAATATCGGTTGGTCGATATCCCGATCAGTAACTGCCTGAACTCCGGGCTGCGCTCGATCTATTTGCTCACGCAATTCAACACCATGTCGCTGCATCGCCACATTCAGGCGAGCTACAAGTTCGACAATTTTTCCCGGAGTTTCGTCGATATCCTGGCGGCCCAACAAACGCCCGAAGGGTCGCAATGGTACCAAGGAACCGCCGACGCCGTGCGGCAAAACATGCGTTACTTCCTCGAGCGACCGTTCGAGTTTTATTTGATTCTCAGCGGCGACCAGCTTTACCGGATGGATTTTCGCTCGCTCTTGCATCAGCACATTCGTTCCGGCGCAGAGATCACACTCACAACCAAACCTGTGAAACGCGATCAGGCGGCGGAGTTCGGAATCATGTCTAGCGGGGAAGACCGGCGCATCACGCGGTTTGTCGAGAAACCGAAGGAGGCAAAAGTGCTTGATGCGTTGAAAATGGACCGCGCCTTATTGGCAGCCATCGGGCACGGAGAGGACGAGGAATTGTTTCAAGCGTCGATGGGTATTTACATCTTCAACCGGAACGTGCTGATCGAATGTCTCAACAACGATCTATTTGATTTTGGCAAGCACGTCATTCCGGCTGCCATTCAAACGCGCAATGTCAGCGCCTACATTTTCGACGGTTACTGGGAAGATATCGGAACGATTCGCGCCTTTTACGAAGCCAATCTCGATCTCACCGACTTAGTTCCGGCTTACAGTTTTTTCGAATCCGACGCGCCGATTTACAGTCATCCCCGG
>QHPP01000153.1 GCA_003219125.1 Verrucomicrobiota bacterium | reverse complement strand
TCGCACCGGGCTGTTCATCTCCCCTCACCTTGTCACGTTTCGTGAACGTATTCGCGTGAACGGCGAAATGATCTCCGAGGAAGCCGTTGCCAAAGGCCTGACGACAATTCGCGATCTCGTTCGCGATTGGGATCCGCACCCGACATTTTTTGAAATCACGACTGCACTTGCGCTCAAACATTTCTCCAACGCGAAAATCGACATCGTCATCCTGGAAACCGGATTAGGCGGCCGCCTCGATGCCACGAACGCCGTGCAACCAAACGTTTCAATCATCACACCGATCGAGCTCGATCATCAACAATGGCTTGGTGATACCATCGAGAAAATCGCCGCGGAAAAGGCTGGCATTATCAAACCGAACACTCCGGTCATTGCGGCGACGCAACCTCCGGACGCCGAAAAAGTGATTCGCGCCCAAGCCGCTGAATGCGAGGCGCCACTGCAATTCGTGCATGATTCGTATCACAAATCTCGTGTTGGTCTCCCTGGTGAGCACCAAAAACAAAACGCGGCTCTGGCGATCGCAGTGCTCCGCGCCGCCAGGATCGACATCGATGATTCGTCGATTGCGTCCGGACTTGCATCGGTGGATTGGCCAGCCCGTTTCCAACACTGGGATGATCGCATCGTGATTGACGGTGCACATAATCCCGCCGCCGCACGAGTTCTCGCCCAAACATGGCGAGAAACTTTCGGCGACCAGCGCGCCTTGCTGATCCTTGCAATTCTTTCCGACAAAGATTTGCCCGGAATCTGTAAGGCCGTCGCGCCGATCACCGAATATGCCTTCTTGCCAAAGATTCGGAGTGACCGCGCCGTTTCGCCGGATGACCTGGCAAAAGTTTTATCCGTCACTACGCCATCACTCCCCTACTCCATTACATCGTCGGTTGCTGACGCACTCGATCAAGCCCATGCGAAACCAAATCGAATTCTGCTCACCGGCTCGCTCCATTTTGCGGGTGAAGCGCTCGCGTATTTGCGCGGCGAACCTGCTGCCTTCGAAGAATGCGCCCAATAATTCTGTAATCATGGAGGGACGGGCTCCATCCGTCCCTGAATTTTTGGGACGACACAGAGGTCGTCCCTCCAAATCATGTGCCCTCAATCCTCGGGAACAACGGCACTGGTTTGCCAACAACGTGACCATTCGGTAAACCGCCCCACTTAGCGTCTTCAAGGCAAAACCGTTTTTCTTTTCCGCTCAACTCCAATCTCCAATTGAGTTGATCGAAAATTCCATGCGCCGCCTTCGGCAAAACCGGTGAAATCAAAATCGCAATAACGCGCAACGCTTCACAAAGCTGATACACAACTACATCAAGCTCTCCTTGGAATCCTCTCTTCGCCAAGCGCCACGGTGCTGTAACTTCGATGACCTCGTTGCATCGGCTTGCAAGTTCGCAGATCCCTATTAAACCGAGCGAGATCTCATAGGTATCCCAGCAGAGGGTAAGAGCGTTCGTTACAAGCTCGGCTTTACTGCGTACGGTCTTGACCACCGCGTTAAATTTGTCGTTTACAAGGTCCTTCAAATCGCGAACCAAGCCGCTGCGGTAACGTTGAGCCATTGTAAGTGTGCGGTTCAGCAGGTTGCCGAAATCATTTGCCAACTCAGAGTTGAAAAGAGTAATCAACCGGCGCTCGTCAAAGTCGGCATCGTTCCCCATTGCGATACCTCTCATCAAATAATAGCGCAGCGCGTCTGCGTCGTATTTATCTGCGAGCGCGAATGGATCGATAATGTTGCCAGCACTTTTGCTCATCTTCGCGCCACCAAGATTCCACCAGCCGTGCACGAGAAGCTGCGGGATTTGGTCGTCAGGAAATCCGATGGCATGCAGCATGATTAGCCAGTAAATGCCATGGGCCGGGACGAGGATGTCCTTGCCGATGATTTGCAGCGCCGGCCATTTGTCGCAGAAAGTTGATGATTGAGAGTTGAAAGTTGAGAGACTCGGATCGTAGCCGGCAAAGCTGATGTAATTCGTTAGCGCATCGAACCAGACGTAAGTAACGAAATCTTTATCGAACGGCAGCTCAATTCCCCAATCGAGGCGCGATTTCGGACGCGAAATGCAAAGATCGCCGCCTAATCGCTCAACCGCATTTCGCAATTCCGTCTGACGAAAATCTGGGATGACTGCGTCGGCCCGCTTGTTGAGATAAGCGAGCAGCCAGTCTTTGTATTGGGACAAACGAAAGTAATAATTCTCTTCCTCCCGAAATTCGACCTCGCCCCACTCGGGTCCGAACTTGCCATCAGGCCCGCGTTCTTTGTCGGTGAGGAATTGCTCCTGCCGAACTGAGTAGTGGCCGGCCTGTTTGTCTTTGTAGATTTGACCTTCTTCGAACAAGCGCTGCAGAATTCCTCGCACGACGCGCTTGTGACGATCGTCCGTTGTCTCCGCCCATTCATCATATTTGACGTCGAGTTTTTTCCAAAGATCGACAAATTTTTGTGTGATGTCCTTAACGAACTCAGCCGGAGGCACGCCTGCTTTCGCCGCTGATTGTTGAACTTTCTGTCCGTGCTGATCGACACCTGTCAGAAAGAAAACGTTGTTGCTTTTGAGCCGATGATAGCGCGCAATCACATCGGCCAGCACTTTTTCGTAAGCATGACCGATGTGCGGCGGCGAGTTAGTGTAATCGATCGCTGTGGTAATAAAGAAAGTCTTCGGCACACCGTGAAACTGGCGGACTAATCGTTATAGGGCAAGCGCAGCGCTTGCCGGTTCCCTGTAGCCGCGTCACTGGGCGACGCGTGTACGCGGCTACAAGTTAATTGCTGGGTAGCCGCAGACTGTTCACGAGACCCGCACTCTTTTCCACACGCCGTTTTCTTCTTTCCAGTTGTAAAGGGGCTTGCCATTGACCTTGTGAACGGAAGTTTCTGTGACCCTCATACTGCCCGGCTGTCCGGCC
The DNA here is from genome assembly GCA_003219125.1 of Verrucomicrobiota bacterium. GTDB lineage: Bacteria > Verrucomicrobiota > Verrucomicrobiia > Chthoniobacterales > UBA10450 > AV69. Next base: position 871 of record QHPP01000153.1, on the reverse strand, counting down.
ATGAAGAAATCAATATCGTAGGTTGTGCCGTCGGTAGCTTTCATATCGACACAGGCGAAATATTTGCCACTGCCGAGACTCGAGAGCCGATCGTCATGGACCTTGATCAAGTCGAGCGCGAGATCTTTGGGTCCATACTTAACGTGAAACTTTCTGTCGCTCGATTTTTTCGTGTCGCTAACGATTTGCTTTTTAATTCCGGCAGAGATATCAGCCTGGCTCACCTCCTTCGTCTGGATGCCGCTCTGCGTAGGTCTCGTTGTTATCTGTGGTAACTGTTGCGATTGTGGCCGCGGATGTTCTGCGGGGAGCGGCATAGCCGGGAGAAGCACTGTAACCGATAGGGCGATGATAGGTCGTGTAACCATAAGATTGGATATTGGGTTTTCTATGCCTTAAGCGAAAGACGCTGGAGATTTTATCGTGCGCGCACGCTGTCGGGAAGCGAATAGTTACATTTCTATGGGTGGCCTCAACTCGTTCACAGTTTGAAGGATCGCAGTCGAAGCGCATTCGCGATAACTGAAACGGAGCTGAAACTCATGGCAGCGCCGGCAATCATTGGGCTGAGCAGAAGTCCGAAGAACGGGTAGAGTACGCCGGCAGCAATCGGCACGCCGACCGCGTTGTAAATAAACGCGAAGAATAGATTTTGCCGGATATTTCGCATCACGGCGCCACTGACATGCATCGCCTTGACTATTCCCAACAGATCGCCTTTCACGAGTGTGATTCCGGCGCTTTCGATTGCCACATCAGTCCCCGTACCCATGGCGATTCCGACATCGGCAGCGGCCAGCGCGGGCGCGTCATTGATTCCATCTCCTGCCATCGCGACGATCGCGCCTTCTGATTTTAATTTCTTAACGAT
>QHPP01000082.1 GCA_003219125.1 Verrucomicrobiota bacterium | reverse complement strand
CTGTGCCAGCGCGATTTCGATGGTGCGCTGCGCGCCCTCGCTGCTCTTCCGATTGCCGGGTGCTATCAAGATGCCATTCCGTTTCCGCGGGCCTGGTGCGAAGGCGTACTTGCTCAGATGCGCGGTGATAACGCAGCGGCGTACGCTGCCTTTGCCAGCACACGAGCTGAAGTGGCCAAACTCGTTGCGGAACAGCCTGATTATCCAGAAGGACTTTGCGTGCTCGGAATGGCTGATGCGGCCCTCGGTCACAAGGACGACGCCATTCGCGAAGGCCGCCGCGCAGTCGAGCTCTTACCGGTAACGAAAGACTCTATCGTCGGCGCTCTGCTGGTGGAAAAATTGGCGCTTATTTATGCGTGGACGGGCGAGAAGGATCTTGCCTTCGAACAGTTAGCTATCGCGGCACGCATCCCCGGCTATTTGAGCTATGGTGAGCTCCGTTTGCACCCGTATTGGGATCCGTTGCGCGGCGACCCGCGTTTCGAGAAAATCGTGGCCTCGCTTGCGCCCAAGTAGTTCGCTGAGCCTGGCGTCCGCTGCCCTGCGCGATGAGAATTGGCGCTCGCCCTCGGATATCCTTCTCGCCAAAATTCCAACTGTCGTGATCGATCGCATTCACATCGAGCAGCTCGAACTTCATGGGCGCGTGGGCGTGCCCGATTCCGAGCGCGCCGAGCCGCAACGGTTGATTCTTAACGTAACGATGTGGCCCGAAATCGCTGAGCCACGCGACGACATCGGCAATACCGTCAATTATTCCGAAGTTGCCGCATCGCTAAGACAATTCGTCAACGGGCACGCTTGCAAATTGATCGAGACGCTCGCCGAGGAAACTGCGGCGCATTTGTTGGCGCAATTTAATTTGCGCAAAGTCGCGGTCGAAGTGCGCAAATTTGTTTTGCCCGATGCAAACTATGTTTCCGTGACGGCAGTTCGCGAACGCGAAGCGACGTGATCATGAGAGAAGGAAGATTTTCCTCGGCTGTATCTGAGATTGCGCAGAGCCAGAGCCAGTCGGTTTCGTTCGATCGCCGCCTTTATCGCCACGACATTGCCGGGTCGATCGCGCATGCCTCGGCCCTTGCCAGCGCTGGGATTCTGACCGCCGATGAATTTGAGATGATCGCACGCGGCTTGCGCGAGATCGAAAACGAAATCGCCGCGGAGAAGTTCGTCTGGGACCAATCCTTGGAAGATGTGCACATGAACATCGAGATGGCGTTGACTAAACGTATCGGACCGGCCGGCGCGAAATTGCACACTGGGCGCAGTCGCAATGACCAAGTCGCGCTCGATCTTCGCCTGTATGTGCGTGAGGAAATTGACCAGATCGTTACACGTCTCCGCGCTCTGCAAAATGCGCTCCTCCTTCTAGCGCAAAAACATTACCAGGTGTTGATGCCGGGCTATACCCATTTGCAGCGCGCCCAGCCGATTTATTTCGCGCATTATCTGCTCGCCCAGCTCGAAGCATTCGAGCGCGACCACGAACGACTGCGTGATACGCGTCACCGCGCCGACGTCATGCCGCTCGGTTCCGGCGCGCTCGCCGGTTCAACCATCGCGCTCAACCGGGAAGCAATTGCCAAGGCGCTCGGTTTCCAGCGCGTCACTCAAAACAGTATTGATGCGGTGAGCGATCGCGATTTTGTCGCCGATTTTCTTTATAGCCTGGCCATGATTGGCATTCATCTTTCCCGTTTTAGCGAAGATTTAATCCTCTGGAGCACCAGCGAATTCGGCTTTATTGAGTTCAGCGACGCCTTCGCTACCGGCTCCAGTTTGATGCCGCAGAAGAAAAATCCGGACATGGCTGAGCTGACGCGTGGTAAATCAGGGCGACTCATTGGTAATCTCGTGACTTTGCTCACGATCCTGAAAGGTTTGCCCAGCGCCTACAATCGCGACCTGCAAGAGGACAAGGAAGCGCTCTTCGATTCGGTCGATACTGTCCGGAGCGCGCTCGAAGTTTTCAGCGCGATGTTGCCAGAGCTCACCATCAATCGGGAACGAATGGAATCGTCAGCAAACGATCCACAATTGCTGGCGACCGATCTGGCCGAGTATCTCGTCGGCAAAGGTGTGCCCTTCCGCGAGGCGCACGCCATCGTCGGAAAACTTGCAGCCAGCGGCAAACAACTTAATGCACTTTCGGACGAGGAATTTCGTGCAGCCTCGAATGCGTTAGAAGAGGATGTGCACGAAGTCTTTGACATCCGCAAGGCACTGCAGCGCCGCAGCGCCACCGGCTCGCCTTCCCCGGAAAACATCGAGCGCCAGATCGCACGCTGGCGCGAGTTGCTCGCCTGATCCCGAAGCCGCGGCCCCCCCGGGGAGCGCCGCGCTCGCGGACGGAGTTAATATCCGCGTGTTGCAGGTGCAACATCGAAATGTTGTCTCATTTATCCAAGAAGAATCTCCGCCGCAGAAGAACATTCGCTTTTCGCCCGGCGACGTTTTTATTTGCATGGTGGAGACGCCTGAAAATTGGACGACGATTTCCAGCGACGTCCATTTTGCCGATGATCATTTGTCGGTCGTGACCGAGCGCGTTCGCACCTCGCATCGGGCGGAGGCGCACGCCTGGACGATCGTGCGGCGCAAATCCGCCGTCGTAGTCGCGGCGATGACGGCGGAAGGAAACTTCATCCTCATTCGGCAGGAGCGTATTCCGATTCGCAAAGCGATTTGGGAAATGCCGGCCGGACAGGTCGATCAATTGTGCGATTTCGGCTCATTTCGGGACGTCGCTTTGCGAGAGTTGCGCGAAGAGACCGGTTACGAGATCGCGCCTAATGGCGAAACAATTTTCCTCGGCGATTTCTTTTCCTCGCCTGGATTCACCGACGAGCGCGAATTTCTATTTCTCGCCCGTCCCGTCCACCGCGCCATTCAACATCACACCTTCCACGATGCGGAAATGATTCTGGAATGCGGCGAATTTTCGCCGGCGCAAATCACTGCCATGATAGCGGACGACACCATTCGCGATGCCAACACTCTCAGCACGTGGGCACGTTTGGTGGCGAAAGGAATTATCCAGTTGCCGCACCGGTAAAATGGCGCTGCGCGATATCTTCAAGTTTCGCGAGCTGCCGGAGAGCGAAACTTCCAAGCCCTTTCTCGAACATCTCGAAGATCTGCGCTGGACGATCGTGAAAATGGCGATCACTCTGATCGTGGCGATGATTTTCTGTTTCGCTTTTCGCGGAACGCTGGTCCGTGTCATGCAGGCGCCGCTGCACGAGATCGATAAAAATCTCGGCGTCCTGCGCGCGCTCGGCATCACTGATTCCATTGTGATTTCTTTTCACCTCGCCTTTTATGCCGGCATCGTTATTTCCTTTCCGCTGCTTTTGTTTTTTGCGGCCGAATTTGTGCTCCCGGCCTTGACCGTGATGGAGAAAAAATTTCTGTTCCCGGCCATCGGCGTCAGCTTTGCGCTCTTTCTCACCGGCGTGCTTGTTTGCTATTTTTGGCTGCTCCCAAAAACGATCCTCTTCTTTTTTCACGACACGCAGTCGCTCGGTTGGGACCCAGCCTGGACGGTGCAGCAATATTATTCGTTTGTAACGCGGTTCACTCTCGGCTTTGGGCTGGCCTTCGAATTGCCCGTAGTAGTGCTCGTGCTCGTGCGCTTCGGCTTGATCACCTACGAATTCATGGCCCGCACCCGCCCCTACGCCATCGTGCTCATTTTCATTCTCGCCACCATCATCACGCCCACCCCAGACGTGCTCACCCTAATTGCCATGAGTCTGCCGATGGTTGTGCTTTACGAAAGCTGCATCTGGATCGCCTGGTTCATGAAGCGCCGCCAAGCCCGCGCGGCATGAGCGCGCTCCCACTGGAGTAATGGAGTATGGGAGTGATGGAATAATGAAATCTCGGCTCCCGCTTCACCACTACTCCATTACTCCGCTACTCCAATACTCCATTGCATGTTCGTCGCTGAGGTGAATTACGAAGTCTTATTCAGCATCTTCGCCTTCGTCCTGGGCGCCTGCATTGGCTCTTTTCTTAACGTCTGCATCTATCGGCTGCCGCTGAATCTTTCCGTCAACCAGCCGCGTCGCTCCTTTTGTCCTTCCTGCAAAACACAAATCCCCTGGCACCAGAATCTACCTCTCGTTAGCTGGCTGGTATTGCGTGGACGCTGCGCTAATTGCGGAGCGCGCATCGCTTTTCGCTATTTCGCGGTCGAGCTTCTCACTGCCCTTTTCTTTCTTATCGTGTGGAAAGCGTTTCCGTGGCAGATCGCGATCGCCTATTGGGTTTTTATTGCACTCGTTATCGCCGCGACCTTCATCGACTTCGAGCATTTCATCATTCCCGATGAACTTACCATCGGCGGGACTATTGCCGGCCTGATCGCCTCGACCGCGGTTCCACAATTGATGAATACCGATCGCCGGCTCGTGGCGCTGCTCATTTCCGCAGGCTCGGCGGCGCTGGGTTATGCGTTGCTCTGGCTCGTCCTCGAAGGCGGCAAACTGGTTTTCGGCAAGAAACGGATCCGCTTCGAAAAACCAACCGCCTTCACCTGGACCCGCCACGGCGATGATGCCGATTTTGTCGTGGGTGATGAAAAAAGCCTGTGGAGCGACTTTTTTGCGCGCGAGAACGATAAACTTTTGTTGCATTGTTCGAGCGCGAGAATTGCCGATCGTGAATTCGCCGACACAATTCTGTCTTTTCACTACAATCGGGTCCGGGTTGGCTCGGAGAATTTCGAGCTCGACCAACTGGATGAGATCGGCGGGCTAGCTAACGAGATTGAGATTCCGCGCGAAGCCATGGGCCGGGGCGATCTGAAGTTCCTCGCTTGCATCGGCGCTTTCCTCGGCTGGCGCGCAGTCCTTTTTGCCATCTTTGCCGGCTCGCTTTACGGCTCCATCATCGGCCTCATCACCCTCGTCCTGGGCCGACGCGTCTGGTCACTTAAACTCCCTTTCGGCCCATACCTCGCCCTCGGCGCAATTACCTGGATGTTTTTCGGCGACTCAGTCGCCCGCTGGTACCAAACATTGCTGCGACCGTAGTTTAAGTGGTCGGAATCGGCTGTGGCGCCCAGCGCCAAATCTTGGCGGATTAGCCTACGAATTTCGCGCGAACCAGTCCGATAATGACGCCGCCGACTGCACCGATGCCCAGAATTGGTACGAACGTCTTCGTAATAATCGCTGGCGGCAAACTGAGTAGAATTCCAATAGTGAGACCGATCAGCCATCCGGAACACCGTATGTCGATAAGGATAACCACAAAACCGATAGCGAATCGGTTAAAGAATGCCCCGAGCAGTGCTGCGCGTTTATCCGGGAAGGACATCGGCAGCATCGACAGCACGGTGAGCACGCCGAAGACCAGACCGCAAAGATTTGCCAAAGCAAACCGGGACATTTTTACCAGTCTGGAATGTGTGATGCCTAAGACAAGTCAATTCCTCCGCGCTGCGCAATTATGGTCCCGCGTCGGCTGAGGTTGCTCTCGCTTTCGATTTCCAGCAGAAACAATCCCTGCACACTCGGGGCTATTGCAGTTTGCCCGGCCCGGCCAGCGCGCGTCCCGGTTTTGCCCCGGTGTGCTTGCCGTCTTTGAGAACCTGCACGCCGTTGACGAAAACATGCTTCATCCCAACAGCGTACTGGTGCGGTTTCTCGAAGGTCGCCCGGTCCGCAATTGTCGCGGGGTCAAAGGCAACCACGTCGGCGAACATCCCTTCTTGAATAAAACCGCGATGGTCGAGGCCGAGATTCGTCGCGGGCAAGGCGCTTAATCGTCGCACCGCTTCCGGCAACGTGATCACTTTTTCATCGCGTGAATATTTCCCGAGGACGCGCGCGAAATTCCCGTAAGCGCGCGGATGTGGATTCGATTTCAGGAAAACGCCTTCCGGTGCCTGCGATGCCTCGTCTGAGCCGAATGAAATCCAGGGCTTGGCCAGTTCTTTTTTCACGTTCTCTTCCGACATCAGGAAATAAATGGTACCGATGCGCGATTCATCTTCGCTGATTAAATCCATCATCGTTTCGATGGGATCCTTGCCCCGCATCTTTGCTACTTCCGCGAGCGATTTGCCGGTGAGCGGCTTGAGCTTTTCAGATTTAAAACCGACCAGCAAAATTTTCTCCGGCGACCCAGCCGCGAGATACAAGTTTTCCCAGGCATCCGAATCGACTCGCACTTCGGCCGCGATTTTCTCACGGGTGGCCGAATCCCGCAGCCGTTTAAACAATGCCGGGTAACCGCCGTCTTCCGTCCACGGCGGCAGGCAGGCATCGAGTCCAGTACCCGCCGCGGTGTAGGTGTACATATTGGCCCTGATTTTGAGTCCTTCTTTTTGCGCTGCTTCAATTCGCCTCAGCAATTCATCTTCTTTCGGCCAGTTTTTTTGGCCGGCGGCTTTGATGTGGTAAACCTCCGCCGGAATCCCAGCTTCGCGACTAATTCGGATCACCTCATCGAGACCTTCGAACAATTGATTTCCCTCACTGCGCATGTGGGAGATGTATTTGCCCTGGTATTTGGCGGCGACTTTGCACAACTCGATGAGCTCTTCGGTTTTCGCATAAAATGCCGGCGGATAAATAAGCGACGTGCCGATGCCGAGCGCGCCCGTTTCCATCTCCTTGCGCACGAGCTCGCGCATCTGGTCGAGCTGTTCCGGAGTTGGTTGTTTGTCCTCCAATCCGATGACGTACTCGCGTACGGTGGTGGCGCCGAGGAAGGAAGCGACATTGCACGAGATGCCGCGCTTTTCCAAATAACGCAGATATTCCGCCAGGGTATTCCATTTGATCTCGAACTTAATATCCGATTGTTCGCGAACGATCCGCGCTTTCATCCGATCATTTAATGGACCCATCGATTCTCCCTCGCCCATGATTTCGGTGGTTACACCCTGACGAATCTCGCTCTGCGATCGCCCATCCTGAATGAGCGATTCGGTTGACCAGGAGAGCATGTTGATGAAACCGGGCGCAACTGCGAGACCGCGCGCATCAATTGTCTTCTTCGCGAACGCCTTGGCGAAGTCGCCTACGCCGGCTATGCGATCATCGCGGATTGCGACATCCCCGACGTGACCTTCCCCACCGGTGCCATCGTAAACAGTTCCGCCTTTAATGATGATATCGAAGGGCGCATCGGCCGCGGCGATTCGCCCGCAACCGATGATCACGGTAGAGAAGAGGGAGCTAAGCCAGGTTCGCATCCCGAGTTATCTCATAGATACCCTTTCCCGCCAAAGCTTTCGATTCAAGGAAGCGCTGGTAAATTTCGCTGCGCTCGTGCAACCCTGCGGGTCGCAACTCTTAACTGAGAGGGGCGACTTAGAAGGTCGCCGCTCCCAGTCAAAGGCATTTCCTATTCGTCACTGACTGTCGGCTGGCACGACATTCTGCGGTTCACCCCGCAACTCCTGCTTTGCTTTCGTGTTCGTATCCACCATTACTTCCGAACTCGGGTTAGAGGAAATGCAGCCGGAAAAAGTGGCCGCCAATAAACAAATCGCTGCGATTTTATACCTTCGATCCATCTCGAAACAGAATTTTGTTGCGAACTGCAGAATTTTCCAGTCCCGGAAGACGTGATGATTCATGTTGCAAGAAAGCAAGCGAATGAAGCAACGTACAACAGTCGGCGAGCTTACGAGGAACCAGCCGCCTGAGCCCGGTAAAATAATTCGCCCGTGCAAGTCGCGGCCAAATTAGTCCGATTACTTTTCTGATTCCGTTAGCAAACGGACGAGCTCATCTTTCCACAACGCCGCGATGGTGTGGCTGCCATGACCGCGCGTTTTGTCACTTAACGGGATTACTAGTGTGCGGCCATGTGGAACGCGTTTGATTTCGCGCTCGAGAATTTCGAGCTCGGGCGGATTGATCAGGTCATCCGCGGAATTGATCGCAAGCAATGGTGCGCGAATTTTTTCCAGGTCCGGACCGGGATCGTAATCGCGCGACGCTTCCAGCGCATAAAGTACATCGTTGGCATCATCGGCCTTCACGATGTCGGCGACGAATTTATCCAGAACTTCATCCGTTTTCGCGAGGGCGGGTGCTTCTTTTTGGCGCAACAGTGGGTTGCTGCTCATGAACCAAAGCATTTCGGCGGCGGTGCGCAGACTTGGCGGTTGCGTTTTGTATTCACCGCCGCTCCATCCCGGATCATGGCGGATGGCATCGATGATGATGCGACGCCAGGCACGGTTCCGTCCGGAAATTTGCGTGGGCAAACTTGCCAGCGGCATCAGCGCGTCCATAAAATCAGGATGCATTTCGCCCCAGAGCCAGGTGTGCATCCCGCCCATCGACGTCCCCATCACCAGCCGCGCGCGATTCACATTAAGGCCGTCAGTTAGTAATCGATATTGGGCGTCGACCATATCGCGGTAGCCGTAACGCGGAAATTTCGCGCGTAAACCATCGCTCGGCTTGCTCGATTTGCCGTGACCAATTCCATCCGGCAAGACGATGAAAAATTTCGTGGCATCGAGCGGCTGACCAACGCCGAAAAGTTCGCCGGCAAACTCCGGGCGAATGAATTGCGCGCCACTTCCAGTCGTTCCATGCATCACTAGCACTGCGTTCGTCGTTTTTCCCTGCGTATCTTTCTCAGCCTTCCCCAGGGTACGGTAATGTATGCGCAACTCCGGGAGCGTTTCGCTACTGGTGAACTTGAAATCGCGAATCGTGTACTCGCTTTCCGCCGGCGCGGGATAATCCGCCGCGCCGACAAATCGGACCGCGGCAAGGAGAAATGCCGCGGCAAAGGTATAGCGGACCATTGCCGTGTTTAACATTACCCCTGCCACATTTCCAGTCGGCTGGATGGTGGCGGACAGACTCTCAGCAACCAATCGGGATTCGCGAATCAATCGACGCGTGCTATACCGGTGGCGTGGTCGAACCAGTCGAGAAAATCGACAAGCCGGAACCGCGTTGGCAGGCGGTGCTCGCTTTGCTCGCCGTTGGTGGAATTTATGTGGCGTTGCCAAGGGCTTTGATCGTCGGTCCGAAATGGGCGCTCCCGGTTTTCATCGGAGTTTTGATCGCGCCGACGGTTGTCGCGCATCGCATGGGCAAACATTCCTTGAATCGCGCGCTTGGCATTTTCATCAGTAGTGTCATCACCCTGGCACTGATCGCGTCGGTTGGCCTGCTTGTCGCGGCCGTGCCCTCACACAAAACAGCACCGGTCGCGCTCTTGTCCTCCGGGGCCGAGCTATGGTTAACCAACGTCCTCGTCTTCGCGGTTTGGTACTGGCGGCTGGACGGCGGCGGGCCGACACTTCGCCAGCAAAGGCGCGAATTCGGCAGCCGCAGTTTCGTTTTTCCGCAGATGCAGATCGAGAAAGCCGAACGCGGCCGATTCGAATGCGGCGGATGGCGGCCGCATTTTATCGATTACCTTTTTATCGCGCTTACGCAAAGCTCGACTTTTGGTCCGACTGACGCGCCGCTGCTGGCGCGTTGGGCCAAGATTCTGGCGATGGCCCAAATCTGTATCTCGTTGACGATCGTCATCGTTCTGATTTCGCGCGCCATTGGCGTGCTTTGATCGCTTCCACCATCCGATTTGTCGCGCTCCTCGACCGTAGTTAGATTGCGGGCGCATGCGTCCCTTCTCCTGCGTCCCGGCTTTGATTATAGTCCTGCTCGCCGCAGAAATCAGCCGCGCTCAACAGCCGGTTACGCCTGACACGCGTGGTCTCGATTTCAAAGAGTTTGGCCTGCTCGCGATTCAAGACAATGGCCGGCGTAAACCCATCGATACCTTCGCGAGACAGATGTTAATTCAGCTGACTGGGCGCTCGAGTTATACGGACAAGGCCGGGCGCCAGTGGACGCCGACTGATTTTCTTCTCTCAGCCGTGCTGGAAACGCGCGATTGGAAAGAGGAACCGATGGTGCTGGTCTCCTTCGGCGAACTAAAAGAGCACCTTGGCTTGGAGAAAACACAGCGCCGTTTTTCTTTTGCGCAATTGAGCGGGGCGGCCGCATTGCCGCAGATCGCGAACGAAGCGCGCGAGCGGAAGCGGGCCGAGAAACCGCTCGATCGGGTGCAACAGGAAGCCTTGAGTGTAAGCGATCGGGTGGCGCTTTTCGCGCGGGTGATGGACGGGGGTGCGCTGTTGATCGTGCCGTCGCCAAGAAAAGAAACGGATCCATGGGCGCCGCCCGAGCCTTCGGCCATCGCTTCTTACTATACTGAGTCACAATTCGCCGTTGCCGGAATGTCGTTGCAGGAAATGGTGACCGCTTATAGCCAGACCGATCCATTCAAGTTCAGTAGCTCCGCCAATCAGCTGCGGGAAAGGTTGCGAGCGCTTTCGCCATCGATCTATCCAACCGAATCGAGTCTGCGGTTGGAATATTTCTATAATCATTTCGAAGGATTTTATCGCGCCATCTGGTTTTACGGAATCGCGTTCCTTAGCTTGTTGATTGCGCATCTGCGGAACCGCGGGCGCGCTTTGCGCAACTTTGGCGTCGTGATCGCACTCGTCGCCCTGGCCTTTCACGGCAGTGGAATTGCGTTGCGCTGCCTGATCGCCGGTCGTCCCCCGGTGACGAACATGTATGAATCGATCATCTGGGTCTCCTTTGCCGCCTCATTTTTCGGGATGATCTTTTTTGCCCGATATCGGACACCGATTTACCTGCTGGCATCATTGCCGGCCACTCTGATTGCGCTTCTGCTCGTTCACCAAATGCCGATCGCGATGCCGGCAAGCATCGATCCCCTGGTTCCAGTTTTGCGTGATAATTTCTGGCTAACGATTCATGTACTGACAATCACCCTTAGTTATGCGGCCTTTCTCCTAGCCTGCGCTTTCGGTCACATTTTACTTTTCCGTTATGCGCGCAACCCGCGGGGCGCGCGGGCGGATGCGCCAATGCATTTCTGGCTCTATCGCGTGCTGCAGCTGGGCGTTCTTCTTCTTGCCGCCGGCACTATTCTCGGCGGGGTGTGGGCGAATTATTCCTGGGGAAGGTTCTGGGGTTGGGACCCGAAAGAAACCTGGGCCCTGATTGCCCTGCTCTGTTACATCACAACTTTGCACGGACGGCTCGCCGGTTGGTGGACCGAATTCGGTCTCGTGGTCGCGAGCGTGGTTTGTTTTCTTGCGGTCTTGATGGCGTGGTACGGCGTCAATTTCGTCCTTGGGAAAGGGTTGCACAGTTACGGCTTCGGCATTGGCGGGGAAAGCTACGTTGGAACTTTCGTCATCGCTGATCTGCTGTTTGTCGCATTCGCGATCTGGCGTTATCGCTCAAGCAAACGCAGCCCGATCACGCGAGCGGAACCTGTACCGGCAGCCGTGTCGGCTGGAGAATGAAAACGATACAGGCGACACGCCTGCCACTACAGCAGATCGCTTTGCTACACCCGCACGGCATATTTGTCCGGAACGAATGCGCGACCGGCCCGCGCGGCATAAACCTGTGTGAACTCAGCGCCGAAGAGCAAGATTTGCGATGAATAGTAAATCCAAAGCAGGAGCGTGATTAACGAGCTCGCGGCTCCATAAGCTGAGGCCGCCGTTCCGCTGCCGAGATAAAGGCCGAGCGCCCATTTCCCGATGGCAAAAAATATCGCGGTCATGACCGCGCCGATCCAGACGTCGCGCCATTGAATCTTCACGTCCGGCAGAAACTTGAAAATGCAGGCAAAAAGCAGAACGACGACCGCGAGATCGAAGATTGAATAAACCACGAGTGCGATGACGATTCCGCCGGGAAGCATTGCCTGGACATAGTGACTAAAGCTTTTGAGGAGGCTTTCGAGCACGAGCGAAACCAGCAGCAAAAAACAAACGCCGGCGACCATGGCGAAGGAGAGAAAACGCGAACGTATGAATTCCATGATGCCGACGCCAGATTTGGCCTTTACGCCCCAAATGGTG
>QHPP01000081.1 GCA_003219125.1 Verrucomicrobiota bacterium | reverse complement strand
TCGGCTTGCTCGCGTTATTCCTCGCGAAAACCGTGAGCACTGCCGGTGCAGCGTTCGCTTATTTCATCGCGGCGGGGCTCGTTATCCTGCTGATCGGTTTAACGCGAGTCTATCTTGGCGCACATTTTCTTAGCGACGTTCTCGGCGCTTTCGCAGCTAGTGTCGTCTGGCTAACTTTCTGCTGGACGGCAGTCGAAACGTTGCGGCGGCGACAAAAGCACCGTTCGGAGTGAGGTAGATCGCCCGCGGAATTTACCGTGAGCGATTCGAATGCGTCGGCCAATCCTATACGCACTCCGCTGGTCTCTTTGTCATGTCCGCCACGACGAATCCGTCCTTTGCCCAAAGTTTTGTGGTGCCAGAGAACTTGACTGCTTTAAGCGGTCAAGTTTCCGACGACGAGTGGAGTCTCGAATACAGGTTTCCGGCCTCCGTGTGTGGTCTTGAGTGGGCAACGGTCAAAACAGCGGGCGTTCAATTCAAACTCAGACGAGTTGTAGCGTCCGCTGTCTTAGCGGAACGCGCCCCCTGCGGCCTTTTACACGATTCCCATACTGGCGCGCGATGAACGGGGGCGCGTGAGTCGCGATGGTCTTAACTTTTATGCGTCACGCGCTCTATCCCGTCGTTGTTTTGACTGTTGGAATTGCGTTCCTGTTACTTTATCTACGTTGCGAACCGATAACCGTTTGCTGCTCGGCAGGTCGCGCTTGCCTCTGAGTAGTTCTTTGTGCGCAGCTAAGCTGTTACCGGGTACGTTGCTTTAACTCCCATATGCGGAGCGCTGCATCGATCAGGCTTTTAGTCCGACTTAGGCTATACCGGTGTCGGCGGCGCTGCTCCGCACTAATGAAATTAGCGTTTCCCCAGAGTGAAAATCGGTTTTTAGAGAGTGGCTACCCCGCTTGGATTCGAACCAAGAATAACGCCTCCAAAGGGCGCTGTGTTACCGTTACACCACGGGGTAAATCGCCTGGCCGATTTACGATTTTCGACGGCGCAACGGAAGTTGCAACTCGCGGGAGGAAGAACCCGAGATCGTGCAGGCAGGAATCGCCCCTTGGCGGCGTTCGGCAACCGGAGCGATTGCCCTACATCTAAATCTGGGGCGCGTTGCTATTCGCTCGGTTTTGGCAGGCGAATGTCAACCGTGGTGCCACTACCGCAAACGCTGGAGAGTGAAATTTTGCCGCCATGCGCTTCCACCACCGAGCGGGCAATGGCCAGGCCAAGACCAGTGCCACTCGATTTTCCGTGGGTCATGAATGGCTCGAAAATTCTGGGCAATACCTCAGGGGGAATGCCAACGCCGGTATCGGAAACACGAACTACGACCTGATCTTGCACAAGATCAGTGGTGATAGTGAGAATTCCGCCGCCGACCATGGCTTCGCGCGAGTTTTTAATCAGGCTCGAGAGCATACGCACGAAACGGGCGCGATCGATTTCGAGGTTCCCGTCGTAACGGATGTGTTTAACAAAATGAATGTTTTTGCCCGGAAGCAGACGCAACGATTGTTGATTAAGCTCGTCGAGCATTCCCCATACGGAAACGAGCTGTTTGTTTAGCTGAGTCGATCCCCGCGCGTAATCGAGCAGCTCTTGCGTCATCGCCAGCATTCCGTCCACTGCGCCATCGAGCATGCTGGTCAATTCGCGGAGGCGCGGATCGTTGGTTTCGCTCGCGATCAAGTCGGAGCAGCAGCGCACAATGCAGATCGGGTTCTTGAGATCGTGAATGATCGAGTTCGCCATCGAGCCGACGAGGCTGAGGCGTTCGCTGCGCATGATTTCGGTAATGAAATGCGAGTTCACACTCCGCATGCGCTCGGTGATCGAGCGCAGGAAATTCATGTGCAGACGGCTGGGCGCGAGTTCCAGAATATGCTGGAAGGTTTCTTCTTTTACCGCGCCGAGCACGGTCGGTTCCGCGGCGCTTGCCATCGCCGAATGCGGTTGCCCGCCCAAGAGCGCGACTTCGCCGAAAAAGTTTCCGGTGTGAATATAATCGAGCACTTCCTGGCGGCCGCCACGACCTTGCTTGGAGATTTTGATCGAGCCTTCGCCGACCAGATAAAGCGAATCGCCCAAATCGCCTTCCTTGAAAACGACATCCCCGCATTTGAGTTGCAGGATGTTGACGTTGGGCCGGATTCGTTCCAGCACCTTCGCGCCAATGCCCTCAAAGAGCCGGTTTTGACACAGCTGCTGGAAAGCTTTTGTGGGCGCGGAAGTCATCGGTTTTTTCAAACAGCAGCTGCGACACCATTCGTCCCTCCGTTGGACTGTTCTGCTGCTGAAATGACCGAGGTGACAACGGCAAGAATCTCCACCGGAGCGAAAGGTTTGCCCACAAATCCGCTCAACCCATGGCTCATCATTTTCTCGAGACGAGCGCTATCGACGAATCCCGCCATCAGCACCACGTTCGCCGTCGGCGACATCTGACGCAGCCGTTGGAAAGTTTCTTCGCCATCCATCAACGGCATGGATAAATCCGTCAGGATAAGATCATAGGCATGCGGGTCGCGGCGGAATAGATCAAGACATTCGAAACCTGATTGAGCGACGG
Source organism: Verrucomicrobiota bacterium (assembly GCA_003219125.1). Classification (GTDB taxonomy): domain Bacteria; phylum Verrucomicrobiota; class Verrucomicrobiia; order Chthoniobacterales; family UBA10450; genus AV69. The sequence continues at coordinate 9,477 of QHPP01000081.1, read as the reverse complement.
ACACGTCATAGCCGGCGTCGGTCAGGACGCCGTGCAACAATTCCAGAGCCATCGGTTCGTCATCCACTAGCAAGATGGAGTGTTTGCGTTGGGTTGGTGCCCCCGCGATCAGGGCTTCGTCAAAACGTTGTTCCATGTCCGAGGAGAGGATCCTTTTGCGGTCGGCCCCCCCAGCTTGTGCGACCAGCTGGGCCGTCACTTGCTCGGCGCGCTCGATACTGGCGCGCAACATCTCGAAATACTTTTCCGAACCCGGGCGTCCTTCCCAGATGTTCTCGATCAAGGAGCTCGTTCCGGAGATGATCTGAATTAGGTTGTTTAGCTCGCTCGCGACTTTGGAATTGTCCTCGCCTTTCTGCGATTTTTTTTGATGGGATTCACTCATTTAGATTAGGAGAACTGAGATCAGGTTAGGCTGCTGCACGAGGTTAAAGGCATCCCCTAAAGGCCAGCAGTTTAAGTGCCTAAATCAGGGCTCGGTTTCGCGAAAATCCCCGCACGGTGCCGATTCTGCGGCCAACCCAGCAAAAGAGGATTATCGCGCCACCCTGGCCCACGGTAAAATCGGCCGCCGCTTCCCTCGCCAAACCGCGAAAATTGGCTATGTTTCTTTTTCCCCCTTTTTATGCAGCAGCTGGAGATCAAAAACTTACGGGTCGCCATTGGCGAGAACGAGATCATCCGCGATCTCAGCCTCTCCGTTGGCTTGGGGGAAATGCATGCCGTGATGGGCCCCAACGGCTCCGGTAAGAGCACGCTAGCCAAGGTGATAGCCGGGCATCCCGATTACAAAGTGACGGGTGGCGAGGTGCTTATGGATGGCGAAAATCTGTTCGAGCTCGACCCGGACGAGCGCGCCCGCAAAGGCCTTTTTCTCGCCTTCCAGTATCCGAGCGAGGTTCCAGGGGTAACAATTGCGAATTTTTTGCGGGCCGCGATGCAGGCGCGTTTGCCGGAAGGCGAAGAACTGGAAGCGACTGATTACTACGCCAAGCTTTACGAAAAAATGGACTTGCTGGAAATCGACCGCTCATTTACTTCGCGCGCGGTTAACGAAGGATTTTCCGGCGGCGAAAAAAAGCGGTGCGAAATTTTGCAAATGGCCATGCTCGACCCGCGCTATGCCGTTCTGGATGAAACTGACAGCGGTCTGGATATTGACGCCTTAAAAGTGGTGGCCAGCGGCGTGAATTCTTTGCGCGGGCCCAACCTGGGTGTGCTTTTGATCACGCACTATCAACGTTTATTGAACTACATCGTCCCCGATTTTGTCCATGTTATGGTGCACGGCCGCATTGTGCGCAGCGGCGGAAAGGAACTCGCGCTGGAATTGGAGGAAAAAGGCTACGACTGGATTCGCGAACATGCAGGGGAGCCGGTAGCAGCGTAATTATTAATAGAGATGAAAACCGATACTTCAGCCGTCAATATCGATCGCGACAAAGGCGACTTTCATTACAAGGTCGATTACGGCTACGACGCCGGCGTCGGGCTCGATGAGCGCGTCGTGAACTATATCTCCGACGTGAAACAGGACCCGGATTGGGTCCGCGAATTTCGCTTGAAAGCGTTACAAACTTTCGAGAGCAAACCGCTGCCGACGCATTGGGCGAGCAAGGACCTTGAAGCAATCGATTTCAACAAGATCCGATATTATCTAGCGCAAGGTCAGCGCGCGACCCGTTCATGGGATGAAGTTCCAGAAGATGTAAAGCGGACCTTCGAGCGTCTCGGTATCCCGGAGCAGGAACGCAAATTCCTCGCCGGCGTGGAAGCGCAATTCGATAGCGAAGCGGTTTATTCCAACATCAAGAAAGCGGTCGGTGAGCAGGGCGTGATCTTTGTGGGTTCGACCGAAGGCTTAAAAGAATATCCGGAGATTTTCCGGCGCTGGTTCGGCAAAGTGATTCCGACCGGCGACAACAAATTTTCTGCGCTGAACTCCGCGGTTTTCAGCGGCGGCTCGTTCATTTACGTGCCGCCAGGCGTGAAAGTGAAGCATCCGCTACAAGCTTACTTCCGCATCAACGCGGAGAACTTTGGCCAATTCGAGCGCACGCTTATCATTTGCGACGAAGGTTCCGAGCTGACTTACATGGAGGGTTGCACCGCGCCGAAGTTCAACACTGCCACCTTGCACAGCGCGGTCGTCGAGCTCATCGCGCTGAAAGGCGCGAAGCTCCAATACATTACCGTGCAAAACTGGTCGCCGAACGTTTTCAATCTCGTGACCAAGCGCGGACTCGCGCACGAGGAATCCGAGATCAAATGGATCGACTGCAATATCGGTTCGCGCCTGACGATGAAATATCCAGGCGTGGTCTTGAAAGGACGCAAGTCCCGCGGCGAAGTGCTCTCGATCGCGCTGGCGAACAACGGACAGCACCAGGACACGGGCGCGAAAATGATCCACGCCGCCGACGAAACCACATCGAACATCATCTCAAAATCGATCTCCATCGGCACCGGTCGCGCCACTTATCGCGGACTGGTCCACGTGCCGAAGCATCTCAAGAATTGCAGGAACAACACCGAGTGCGACGCGCTTCTTATCAACGCGACCTCGCGCACCGATACCTATCCCGCTATCACCGTCCGTGGCACCGGCAACTCTGTGCAACATGAAGCGAGCGTGTCCCAGGTTTCGGCCGAACAGATCTTTTACATGCAACAGCGCGGCCTGAGCGAAGCGCAAGCCATGAGCCTGAGCGTGAACGGATTTGTTAATGATCTCGTCCGCCAATTTCCGATGGAGTACTCGGTCGAGCTCAAGCGTTTGATCGAGCTCGAAATGGAAGGCTCGGTCGGCTAATTCGTCTCGCTGCGCATTTTCGGTCTCGCAAAATGAGCCACGGAACTGCTGTCCTTGAGGAAGTGACACAAACGCCGGCCGTAAATTCCACCGTCACCTCCGCCCCACCAGAAGCTGCGGGTGACCTCCCCCGGTGGTTTCAGCAACAGCGGGAACAAGGCTGGCGCGAATTTTCCGCCTTGCCCAATCCGTCGCGCAAAGATCAGGCCTGGCGATTTTCCAATGTTGATGCGCTTGATCTCTCATCCTATCGATTCGGCAACGCACTGTCTGACCACGAGCATGCCGAAATCCTCGAACGATCGGCGGTGCTGAACGGAAAATCGGGACGTCTGATTTTCGCGAACGATCAATTGCTCGACCGTGACGCCCTTCCGGAATCGCTACGCAAAGCCGGAGTGATTTTTCAACCGCTCGAGCGGGCTCTGATCGAGCACGAAGATCTCGTCCACAAACATTTCATGGCCCAACCAGCTGTTCTCGGTTCGGCCAAGTTTGCGGCGCTACATCGTGCCCAGGTCCGCGCCGGCGCCTTCATTTATATCCCGCGCGCGGTCGAACTCGATTTGCCGATCGAGATTTTTCACTGGCTGGTCGATGAAAATGCCGCGGTCTTCCCGCATCTACTTCTGGTCGCGGATGAAATGTCGAAGATCACCGTGATCGAACATTTCCGCTCGTTCAACCAGACCGCACCTGGCTTCGCTTGCGGGGTGAATGATCTGATCGCCGGGCGCGGTGCGACGGTGAAGTACATTTGCACGCAACGCTGGAACGAGAACGTGACCGCGTTGCAAATCAATGCCACCACCGTTGAGCGCGACGCTTCGGCCATGAGTTTGAATCTCCATCTTGGCGGGAGCTATTCGCGCTTCGAAAGTTTGAGCCGCCTTGTCGGAGAAGGCGCGCGAAGCGATTTACTCGCAGTCGCAGTCGCTCATCGTAAACAGGAATTCGACGCCCGCACTTTGCAGGACCATGTCTCGCCGCACACTGCAAGCGATCTGCTTTACAAAAATGCGCTCGACGATCGCGCCCGCACGACCTTTGGCGGACTGATTCGGGTCGAACCACATGCGCATTTCACCGATGCCTATCAAAAGGTTCGCAACCTCCTCTTGAGCGACGACGCCGAAGCCAACTCGATGCCCGGTCTCGAAATTTTGGCCGACAACGTCCGTTGCACCCACGGCGCGACCAGCGGGCAAATCGATGAAGACGAACTATTTTATCTCCGCACCCGCGGCATCCCCATAAAGACGGCCCAGCACCTTATCGTCACCGGTTTCCTAAACGAAGTGGTCCGGCGCCTCGATCAACCGGCGATTGCTGCGCACTTGCATCGGTTGATCGAAGAGAAGTTTGGGAACGCTCGCGGGTAAGCTGAAGTTCGGCAGCGAACCGTGGAACAGCGATTCGACAATCAACATCAATTCTGGGGACCGTTCGCGACGCTGGCCTGGGGAATTCTGATCTTTCTTGGGTTACTAATTACTCAGCCAATTACCCTTGCGGTGTACATCGGCCCGATTTTCATGCCGGGAAATTGAGGTTGCCCCTCCGCACGAACATCGTGTTGCAGCAAACATTCTGATGAGCATAGGCTTCGCGTCCAATGCCAGTCCGGCCCGGACTTCGGCGCCTTCGCCGAAACAAATCTTGAATAGCAGAAGGAAAGATCGTGATCGCGAGGCGCCCGCGTTTCCCGAGAGAATTGCTTTGCATCGATCTGACGGGAATCTTAGGCTCGCTGCCTTACGACACCTCTGGTTGTCGGCTTATGGATGTGAGCGGAACAATTGGCGCAATCCTGAACCAAAAGGGTTCGGAGATTTATTATATTGCGCCCGACGCGATGGTTTTCGAAGCCATCGCAATGATGGATGCAAAAAATGTCGGCGCTTTGCTGGTGATCCGGGGAGAGGAATTGCTCGGCATCATTTCCGAGCGCGATTATACCCGCAAAGTTTTTTTGCGCGGCAAGCGCTCGCGGGAAACGCGGGTGGAAGAAATCATGTCGCGCGATGTGACAATCACGAGCTCGAACGAGCCGGTGGAGAAATGCATGCGTTTGATGACAGAAAAACGTATCCGGCACTTGCCGGAGGTCGATAACGGAAAGCTGCGTGGCGTTCTTTCCATTGGCGATCTGGTGAAGCACATCATCTCGACCCAAAGCGCCACAATCGAGCATCTCGAAAGTTACATTCACGGCGGTTATCGATAGCCGTGGCGGGGCAATCGGCGGTCATCCGCCTGCGTCCACTACGGCGAGACAGGTAGACCGCCGCTACAGCTCTCTGTCATGTCGATTGCAGTCGACAACATCTAACTTCAATTTTTCTGAGCTAATGTTGGCGTTTCACAGAAACGCCCTACAATTGCCAGACCGTTTCGCCGCCGACAATCGTGCGCGCGGCACGGCCTTTGAGTTTCCAGCCACCGAACGGAGTGTTGCGCGACAGCGATTCGAAACTGGACGCATCCACCGTCCATTCCAGATCAGGGTCAATCAATGTGATGTCGGCGTTTGCGCCGATCGACAACGTACCCACTTCAATTTTCAGCAACCGCGCCGGCTCCAGCGTAAACATCTCGATCAGCCGGTTGATCGAAATTGCTTTTCGTTTGTGCACCAAAATATCAATGAACAGTCCAAGCTCGGTTTCGAGCCCGACAATTCCGAACGGCGCCTGGTCAAACTCGACTTCCTTTTCAAAAGCGGCGTGCGGCGCGTGATCGCTGCAAAGAATCGTCAAGGTGCCGTCGGCAATTCCTTCGATAATGGCATCGATATCCCGTTGCGTGCGCAACGGCGGATTCATCTTGCAATTGGTATCGAAATTCTGAATCGCAGCATCCGTCAGTGCGACATGATGTGGACAAACTTCGCCGGAGATCTTCACTCCCCTCCCGCGCGCTTCGCGAATTAACCGGATACTTCCCGCCGCGCTGATGTGCTGACAATGAATGTGATGATCGCAAAGCTCGGCCAGCAGGATATTACGCATCACCATCGCTTCCTCGCCCGCCGCCGGCCAACCCGACAATCCCAGCAGCGTGCTCCATTCGCCCTCGTTCACCACTCCGTGGCCGACAAGATTGTAATCCTGACAATGGTCCAGCACGGGCACGCCAACCATGCGGGCGTATTCCACCGCGCGCCGCATAAGTTCGTGATTTTGAACGCATTTCCCGTCGTCGGTTATGGCGATCACTCCGCTTTGAACGATGGAGGCGATTGGCGCCAACTCCAGACCCTCGAGATTTTTTGAAATCGCACCGGCTGGCAGGACGTTCACTCGCGCGGAATCGCGCGCACGATCCTTGATCCAGGTGATGGTGCTCGGATTGTCGGCCACCGGTAACGTGTTGGGCATGCACACGACGGTGGTGAATCCGCCAGTCGCGGCCGCGCGCGCACCGGACGCAATCGTTTCCTTGTGACCAAAGCCCGGCTCGCGCAGATGGACATGCATGTCGATCAGGCCGGGGGCAACGATCAATTCCGTGGCGTCGATCTCCTCGATTGCCGACTTCTGATTTCTGATTGCTGATTGATCGGCAATTTTTCCGTCGACGATTACGAGATCGCCGATTTCATCGCGGCCGTTCGCCGGATCGATGATGCGACCGTTATGAATGACGATCGCACTCATCGCGTAATTCGGGTAGCGCACGCGTCTCGCGTGTTGGTTTCGACGTCTCGTCGAAACAACCTTTCTTTCTGGATGCTGCTCATGCTCTGAAAAGTCCGCGAAAGCGAGACGCGTGCGCTACCGAGACCAATGCGCTTGCGCGCACTCACGCCGCGATCCCTCCGCACAAATACAGGACTGCCATGCGCACGGCCAGACCGTTGGTCACTTGATCGAGAATGACGCTTTGATTTCCATCTGCCAGCTCGCTGTCGATCTCGACTCCGCGATTGATCGGGCCCGGATGCATGATCAAACAATCCGGCTTCAATAATTTCGCGCGCTCTTTGGTTAAACCGAAAAGCCGGATGTATTCGCCGACGCCGGGAAAATATTCTTTGCGCTGCCGCTCGTGTTGGATGCGCAGCAAATTGACCACATCCGCGGTGGGCAAAACTTTATCGATGTCGTACGAAATGGTGACGCCCAGTTTTTCAAAATCGCGCGGGACCAGTGTGCTTGGACCGACGAGGGTGACGCGTGCCCCAAGTTTCGTTAGGGCAAAAATGTTCGAACGCGCGACCCGGCTAAACAGAATGTCCCCAATGATCGCAACGTGTAATCCTTCGATCCGTTTTTTCTTTTCCCGAATCGTATAGGTGTCCAGTAAACCCTGGGTGGGATGTTCATGGGCGCCGTCGCCGGCGTTGATCACGCTCGAACGCAAACGTTCGGCCAGGAATTGGGGCGCGCCGGCCGAGTTATGGCGCAGGACAATGATATCGACATGATTTGCTTCGAGAATCTTGGCGGTGTCCTTCAAAGTCTCGCCTTTGCTCAGGCTCGAAGTAGCGGCTGAAATATTGATCACGTCTGCGCTCAACCGAAAGGCAGCCAGCTCGAACGAAGTGCGAGTGCGTGTACTCGGTTCGACAAAAAAATTAACGAGCGTTTTTCCACGCAACGCCGGTACTTTTTTGATTTCGCGTGTCCCTACTTGTTTGAAGGCATCAGCGGTGTCGAGCACGAGATTGATTTCATCGACCGACAACTCGCGCAGCCCGAGCAGATCTTTGCGGTTCCAGCGGGTGGTCATGAAAACCTCCCGTGCGCGTCACAAATCGCTCGGGTAGTGTACGCGTCTCGCGTACTGGCGAAAGCGTCTCGCTTTCGCGAACTTTTCTTGAAAGATTGTTTCAGCGAGACGGCGAAACCAACACGCGAGACGCGTGCCCTACCCGGATTTCCGAGGCGGCACTGATCCTGAAATTTGAGCGCGCTCATTCTTTCACCAGCCAAACGCCTTCGTCGGATTCCTCTTTGCCCAAGCGCAGCCGCACTTTTTCGTCGGGCGCGGTCGGTAAATTTTTCCCAACATAATCGGCCCGAATTGGCAATTCGCGATGCCCGCGATCGATCAGGACGGCGAGCTGAATTCTCGCCGGCCGGCCAAAAGACGTGATTGCGTCCATCGCCGCGCGCACGGTGCGGCCGGTGAAAAGAACGTCGTCAATGATTACGACAGTCCGCGTTTCCAGTGGAAGTGGCAGGGTGGACGCTCGCACGACGGGCAATTCCGTGCGCGTCCCAACATCATCGCGATGCATCGCCACATCAATCGTTCCGACCGGAACGGAAACTCTCTCAATCGCGGAGATGGTCTCAGCAATCCGGCGCCCAATTTCATTTCCGCGCGATGGAATACCAGCAAGAACGATCTGGCTCAGATCGGGGTTGCGCTCGATGATTTCATGCGCGATTCGCCGCAGCGCGCGCCGAATTGCCGCCGCGTCCATCACCAGGATGGACTTATCCGAAGAAGTATTTGTCTTCTTTTCGTTCATGTCTTCCTTCGCGACCTCGCAGGATCGCCTTAAAGGAGGAAAAATGAAATCAGGCGGTAGCTTGTACCGGGCCCCGGCCTTCTTTCAAGCGTTTTTGTCGCCAGTTGGAACGGTGCCTAACAATCCAATCGAGCAGCGCCTTCTCGAAGCCAATATCGGCTCCGGCTTTCTCGCTCTCGATCCACTTGTGTTTCAAAATTTCTTCGCGCTCCGCCAGGAATTCTTTGTAAAGAACGGAGTTCTTAACGAACTGCGGTTGATCTTCTGACGAAACTGTCATCGGCAAGTTCGTATTCATAAGAAAGGGAAAAAGGCTTCTGGTCAATCTCATTAGTTATAGACGCAGCATGGGCTATACCTATTGAGCCAATTATCCAAGGGCAAGCGGTTCAGCAGATTATGGGGAAAATGCTGAGCAAGGTCGCCCTGTTTCAGGGTATTGAAGACGAGGAAATCAGGTGAGGGACGGGATTCGCGCCACTAATTCAACTTTATTAGTAACTCGCGGGCGATCCGGCTGAACTCCGCGCCGACCACGGAATTTGGATCCTCCGCCGCAATCGGCATCCCGCGATCTCCCGCTTCGCGCGTCGCGATATCGATCGGAATTTGTCCAAGCAGCGGGACCCGCAATCGTTTCGCTTCGCGTTCGCCGCCGCCGCTGCCAAAAATGTCGTAACGCTTCTGATCGCTCGGCGAAATGAAGTAGCTCATATTTTCGATCAGGCCAAGGACGGGCACGTTTACTTTCTCGAACATGGTGGCCGCCTTGCGCGCGTCGATCAGTGCCACCTCCTGCGGCGTGGTCACGACAATCGCGCCGACGAGGGCAACAGTTTGGACGATGGTAAGCTGAATATCACCGGTGCCGGGTGGTAAATCGAGCACGAGCACGTCGAGTTCGCCCCATTCCACCTGCCGCAGGAATTGCTGGGTGTAGCGCGTTACCATCGGCCCGCGCAAAATCGCAGGGGAGCTGTCGTCGAGCAGAAATCCCATCGACATTAATTTCAATCCGTATTGTTCGATCGGCAGAATGCGATTTTCTTCTGTCGCCATCGGTTGCTCGCGTGAACCGAACATGAGCGAAATGCTCGGGCCGTAGATGTCGCAATCGCAAACACCGACGCGCGACCCGGTATTCTGGAATGCGACCGCGAGGTTTGCAGCCACGGTCGATTTT
>QHPP01000174.1 GCA_003219125.1 Verrucomicrobiota bacterium | reverse complement strand
AGAATTCCTGATGGTTGGTCCTATTCAGATCATTATTCCTGAAGACTTGCGTTCGAACCAAAAAATCCGGTGGTTCGGACCTATCGCGCGGAACAAGGTTCAAAATCATTATGAACGAGCGGATGTCTTCCTTTTGCCAACGCTGTCAGACGGTTTTGCGCTGAGCCAACTCGAAGCGCTCGCCGACCGGCTTCCGGTAATCGCGTCCCGGCGGTGCGGCGAGGTGGTTATGGACCGCGTTAATGGTTTGCTCTTGGAAGAACCGACGGACGCCGCAATCGAAGAAGCGCTCCGATCCTGTTTAGACAATCCAGATCAGCTCGCGCAATTCTCGGAGAATGCTATGGTAGGTGAGCGATTCAGCTTATCACGTTTGGGTACCGAGTTATGCACGCTTGGATGGTAAGTCATCCATTCACCTGCCATGGTAATTTAGGGTTTTGGCTTCAATGAATTTCTTTGGCCTCACAACGCTAAGTCTATGTCAGATCGCATGGATTGTGCTTGGGGTGCTCTGGGTTGTGAGAAAACACGACGAAATACCATTGTTGATCAGCACTCTTCTTTTTTATGTTTTTACATTTCGACTTTGGGCTTTGCTCATGGGGTGGGCTTCACCGACAGACCTTGGTAACTTCGGCTTCGATCCGATCGATTTTAAAAGTGCGTTGGACGTGCAAGCCGTCGCGACTCTCGGTGAAACCATCTTGCTCTCAGTCTACATGCTGGAGCAAAGGCGCCGGATCGATGTTCCGCATACGTTCGCTTCACCTGAATTGATGGGTTGGCTCAAACCGCGCGTCATCGCACTGGGTGTAATCTGCATTCTTATTTCCTTACTAGCGCGGCGGTCGGTCGGGATTCAGCTCGCTTCCGGGAAATCGATGGGCTTTGAGGTGAGCAGCTACTTGATCCTACTCCCGTTAAGCTTGGTTGGGGTGGCCATTCTTATCGCGGCGCTTTGGAAAAGCGGAGCATTCCACACCAATGGCGAAAGATTTGTAGCCGTGCTTTTTTTTGTCGCGATTAGTTATCTCACGTTCCAACCGTCGATGCGGTTCCAGTTTCTCGGCTGGTTCGTGGCGGTGACAATCATCCTGTCTTCGGGCCAATCTGTCGTGCGGCGCGCTCAGGTGCTGGGCATCGGGCTCATTGGCGCTGTTGCCCTGTTCGCGGTGGCGGGCGAGCTTCGTAACGCTGAAGACCCGACGGTGGACGTAGAACAAGGCGCATGGGAAAGGCTGGCCTTTGCCGAGGACGCGAACATGCTCGATGGCTTTGCGCTTCTCCGGCAGGTCTATCCGGAGATGCTTGGTTACAGTTATGGCGGAGAGCATCTCGAGATTCTGGAACGTCCTATTCCACGCAGCTGGTGGCCCGACAAGCCGGTTGGTGGCTATATGAACAAGCTAGGGATCATCACTGCGGACACGGGGTTCACGCTCGGAATTTCTCCGAGTCTCTTTGGTTCGTTTTATCAAGAAGGCGGATTGGTCGGAGTCGTGCTTTTGTCTATCATCTACGGATTCGGTTTTGGCTGCCTGGTATCTTTCAGTACGCGTATCGTTCCTCTGACAGGTCTCTTGATTCGCGGCAGTCTTGCCGCCGCAATAGTTCCATTGCTTCGAGGCGGTGATCTTGCCGGCATTTATGCATGGTTCGGAATGTCTTTCTGGCCCTGTCTCCTGCTTCTCTGGCTTCGGCGGGGTGAATTTTTCGCACGAATTCCACGCCGGCAGCAATTTGCCGGCGCCGTGCCACTTCGAATGGAACGTGACATGCGCGGCGAGCAAAGTTTGGTGTGAAAAATGGATCGATCGCAATCCTTTTTGACCGGTTAGGGCCTTACCATTGGGCGCGGCTCCAAGCGGCGGCGCGTTTTTTTCGGGTCGTCGCGGTCGAAACTTGTGCGATTACGCGCGAGTACCAATGGGAGAGGGTAGACGAAGCGCCGGCATTCGAGAAAGTCACCCTGTTCGCTGACGGATCGGATAGTTGTAAGTTTAAGCGCGCGCTTCTTCGGAAGAAAATGGTGAATGCCCTTGGCGAAGTAGATCCCGCAGTAGCAATGATTCCTGGCTGGGCGACGCCGGCTTCGCTAGTGGCTTTGGAATGGTGTCTGCGAAATCAACGACCGGCCGTGGTAATGTCCGAAAGTAACGCATTTGATGTAAAGAGATACGCGTTGGCAGAGTTAATTAAACGGATTGTTGTTTCGTTGTTTTCCGCTGGGCTGGCCGGCGGAGATTTGCAAAAGGAATATTTAGTTAGTCTCGGATTACCGCGCCATCGAGTCTTCACTGGCTATGACGTGGTGGATAACGAGTATTTCGCCACTAACGCCGTCCACGTTCGCGAAAACCAGACGGCATTCCGAAAAGAATTAAAGCTACCGGAGAAGTACTTCCTCGCGTCAGCTCGGTTTGTGCCGAAGAAAAATCTGCGACGACTGATGGAAGGTTATGCTCTCTACCGAAGCTTAGTAGGGCCAAACCATTGGAAGCTGGTTTTACTCGGAGATGGACCGCTTCGACCAGAGCTTGTGACTCTGCGCCACAAACTCGAATTGACTAGCGATATTCTATTGCCGGGATTTATCCAATATCGACAACTTCCAGCGTACTATGCGCTTGCGGACGCGTTCGTGCACGCGAGCAGTACTGAACAGTGGGGTCTGGTGGTTAATGAAGCAATGGCGGCAGGCCTGCCTGTAATTGTTTCGAATCGATGCGGCTGTGTGCCTGATCTGGTGGCTGAAGGCAAAAATGGATTTACGTTTGATCCCGCATCTGTGAAAGGGCTCGGTAAATTGATGGCCGATATGTCGCGTCTCTCTGAGCGGCGCCTCGAAGAAATGCGAGAGGAAAGCCGGCATATTGTCGCGGGTTTTACACCGGCACATTTCGCGAAAGCAGCACAGCGCGCGATCGAGGTTGCTAAAGCTGCTCCAATATGTCGAGCTACCCTATTCTCATCGCTTCTATTAAAAGCGCTGATTCACCGATGAGCATGAGAGTGTCGATGCTCGCGCCTTACATATCGCGCCGAGCAGGAGGATTGATGGATTGCGTGCGAAGCCTCTCGCGATTTTTGGAAAACGAGCACGACATCCACGTCGATGTCATAAGTGTGGAGGATGAATTCGCGGCGGAAGACCGGGCATCATGGGGGGCTTTATCTGTTCATCTCGTGGCATCGAAACATGCCGCCTTTCGGTATGCTCCGGGAATATCACGTCAGCTTTCATCTCTGACACCTGACCTTGTCCACACGCATGGTATTTGGACCTATCTTTCGATAGCCGCCACTCGATGGTCCAAATCCAATGGCGGCGTGACGCCGCGGCCTTACGTCGTTTCGACACACGGAATGCTCGATCCGTGGGCTTTGCATAATTCGCGTTGGAAAAAAATCATAGCAGGTTTTGCTTTTGAACGGCGGCACCTGGAGAACGCCACCTGTATCCACGCGATTAATCGAGCAGAAGTGGCAGCCATCCGAGCGTTCGGCTTAAAAAATCCAATTTGCATTATTCCGAACGGAGTTGAAGTACGCGCGAGCAACGTGGCTAACCGCACGCCGCCCTGCCCGGCCTACGTGGTCAGGGGCCGCAAAGTTTTACTTTATCTCGGGCGCCTGCATCCAAAGAAAGGCTTGAACATTCTTCTCCGTGGATGGAAGAAAGCATCCGAACGCGAGAGAGGCTGGATCTTGGTGATCGCTGGTTGGGATCAAGGCGGACATCTACGGGAGTTAGAGCAACTCACTCGGGAATTGAAGATTTCCGATTCCGTGCACTTTACGGGCCCGGTCTTTGGAGAAGCACGCGACACCGCGTATCAAAACGCCGATGCTTTCATATTACCGTCGCTGAGCGAGGGGCAGCCTCTGGTTGTTCTTGAGGCATGGTCGTACGCACGCCCAGTGATAATGACACAGGAATGCAATCTCCCAGAGGGTTTCGAAAAGCGAGCGGCGATCCGGATGAGTGCGACAGTCGAAGGAGCCGCTGAGGCGTTAGGAAAATTGTTCGCGTTGGAAAAGTCGGCGCTTGAAGAAATGGGCCGTCGCGGTCGCGACCTTGTAATAGATAATTTCTCATGGTCGCAAATCGCATCGCAGATGTTTGCCGTGTATGGATGGCTGCTTGGACGCTCGGCCCCGCCGAATTGCGTGCTGTTTAATTGAGTTCAAATATGCAGGACCGGTTGCTATTGAAAATCCGCAGACATTTTTGTTAGGGCTGGAAGCGGACGGCTAAGTTTTGGAAGCGGGGAACGGAGGTGAGAGGCCGAAGGGATCGGAGGACAGAAATTCGAGTACAGAAGTCGGTAAAGGGCAAGGCTCGAATCCTAATGACAAATTGTGGCGAATCGTCCTAAACTACGATTCTAGCGCCTTCAAGAGATTGCACCGTCATGTTTGCTCGACCATCGCAAAATCCCACTCAATCCAAATTGTTGGTTGACGATTTGATTGAGCCGCCAGTTTGGAAAGAACCTGCGTCGGCTTTGGGCAGCGCCGACAAGGAATTGCGAAGAACTCTTAGAAATGTCGGCCACCACGATTGGATTGCGGCCTTGCTCTACATGGGGTGCGACATGGTTTGTTGGGTCGTGCTTTACGGGATTGTCGGCTATGTTCGCCGCGACCAATTCTTTGTCAGTCCCTTCGAGTTCGTGCTTGTTGACTGCGTGGTGCTCGCTGTCATTCTGCAAGCACTTTACATCATCGGCGGTTACAACCGAAATACCGAAATGCGAGGTCTGATCTATACCACCGAACATATTCTTGCGGTGTTCGGGGCGGCGGCGATCAGTTCGCTGTTG
>QHPP01000173.1 GCA_003219125.1 Verrucomicrobiota bacterium | reverse complement strand
AGAACAATTTCCTCGCCCTTGCTCGATCCCGATTTCACCACCCGGGCGCGTCCCGAAATTAAAATATAAAATGCGCTGGCGGGATCGCCTTGCTTGACGATCAACTCGCCAAAGTCATGCCGTTCCTCTTGAAGCAGCGGCCGGATTTTCTCGAAATGCTCATCGGGTAAAAACCGAAAGAGATCGGAACGCCGCAGCAAATCGACATCTTTGGTATTCATTCGCTCGGAGGCAGAAAGAATTTCCAATCAATGTATTTACTTAGCAATTCACTGAAACAGCGGTCGACAATTCGGCTCTCCAGGCGCGCGCGAATAACCGGGTCACGCAAGGACGGTTCGGTTCGCGTTTTCACCCGCCAAACTTCGAAGGCGTCGCCCCGCGGAATGGGCTCGAATAGTGCTCCGGCCTTTACACTCAAGAACCGTTGCTGCTGTTCCGAAGGAATATCCTCCAGCAAAACTTCGCTGCGGTGAAACGGATACCGGCTTTCTTCGGCTACTTCGCTCATTTCCATGCCGTCGTTCCGCACACAGGCAACCACTTCCGCCGCGGCATCGCGTGAATCGACTTCGACTGTCTCGAGCTCAAAACGCGTGAAATTCAGCTGCATCGACCCTAGCTCTTTCTGGAACGCCTGTTCGGTAAGGATTTTCGAAACACGCCGCTGGTAGGCCCCTTCGGCTGCGAGTATTTCATCGAGCCATTCCTGGTCCCGGCCAAGCTGCGCCAGCCAATCTGCCAGATCGGCCGAATCAATTTTTGCCGTCGCCAGGAATCTGGCGCACTCTTCAGCCACGCTTGCCTCGTTATCGCGTGCCTCGTCCGCTTGCGCCGCGACCCGATAACTTAATCGCTCCGCCATTCGATCCAGTGAGCCGGACAGAATCAGATCGACCAGAAAAAGATCTTTCTCTTCCGCGGACGCCGTTTGATAGCTCGATGTGGGCGGATCGACCGTGCCGCTATAAGAACGGCCCCAATATTGGCGGGCAAAATATTCACTGAATTCGGCCAGAGAAACTCCGCGATCCTCGAGCCATCGCTCGGTTTCCTCCGCCGTGATTAGGTCATGCTTGTAACGAAACGCAATCGCCGCAGAATCGAGCGCGGAATCGTCCACTTCCAATTCCCGTTCGTTCGCCAGACGATCGCACTCAGTCAGGCGCAAGAAAACTCTCCATAGCGGATCGATTTCACCACGCACAACCGCGCAATCGACTACTTCTTTGGCGGTGAATCCGCGGTCGCCGCTCGAAAAAATCACTCGATTCTCGCGCGTGATTGACTGGCTGACTGGCATCGTTTTGACCTTAGCGGATCAAAAAACCGGGCCGCTTCCGTCCTCAATCCCATGTGAGTTGTCGGTTTTCCAACCATTATTTCCGAGATGGTTGCCTCAGATTCACGCGTCAATGTCTCAATTTTAGGCCAGTGAAGTCAATAATTAACTGCCGCCGTTTTTCTTCCAAAGTCGGTCCCGCAGTCCCGAGCTCCGCTCTATTTTTCGTTCGATTGTTTGCCTCAAGATGTGCTCCGTGGCCCACACTTCTACTGTCTCACGCACCCGGGTTACACCTGTATAAAGCAGCTCGCGCGTCAACACCGGCGCGTCTTTTTCCGGTAAAATAAGCAGCGCATCACGAAACTCCGATCCCTGGCTTTTGTGCACAGTCAGCGCAAAGGCCGGTTGATGTGCCGGTAGACGCCCTGGCGCAAAATTGAGCACATCGCTGTCTTCGCCGCGAAAAAAAACCCGCAGCTCGCCACTAGTCGCATCTGGCAGCACGATCCCGAGGTCGCCATTAAAAAGGCCAACATTGTAATCGTTTCGCACAATGATCAACGGCTGTCCGACATGATAACGCGTGTTACCTTCCGTTCTCCCAGTTTCACGTAGCATTTGCTCCAACAACGCATTCACCGTTTCGGCACCGAAAGGCCCGCGGCGCAACGCGCACAAAACTGCGAATTCCGCCAGTTGATTCAAGGCATCTGTTGGATCGGTCAACGTTAAAAGCCTTTTGAATCGTGGAAAGACGCGCTCGCGCACTTCTCGCTCGAAATTTTTTGCCGACGGCGTTGGCCGCCAGCGGATTCGTCCGCCCCTTTTCAAAACCGCGATTGCGCCCCCGGCATCGCCCTGATTGACGGCACTGCTTAGTTCTGCAATTCCTGTCTCCGGTGTAAAGCGATAGTTGCGCCGCAATTCAACTACGACAGAATGAATTGGCGCTTCGCTCGCGCTTGTGCCCTCCAATTCCTCGCCTGTGCATTTCGCGAAAGCCTCTGCTAACGAGACAGAGATTCCGAGCTCCCGCCCGGGTGTGCAAATGTCGCGAAAGGCGCTTCCCGCTTCTACCGAGGCAAGCTGGTCTTTGTCGCCAACCAGAATAATATGCGCATCCGGACGCACCGCATCGAACAGCTTGGCCAGTAGTGCCAGGTCGATCATCGACGCCTCGTCCACAATCACGACATCGGCCGCCAGCGGATTCTTTGCGTCGTGTCGGTAATGCGGCGAGTCCCCTTTGGCCCCAAGCAACGGCTGGATGGTTGATGCATCCTCCGGAAGTTCTAGCTCATCAGGCAGCCGCAGCGAGAACCGCGTTTGCGCGATTGTTTCCTTAAGCCTCGCCGCCGCTTTGCCGGTCGGAGCGGCGAGCGCGAAATTGAGCCCCCGTTTTCCGGCAAGCGCGATCAGGAAGGCACAGATCAAAACAATGGTGCGCGTTTTTCCCGTTCCGGGCGCGCCCGATATAACGCAGATCTGCGAGGTTGCCGCGACGAAAGCTGCGACTTTTTGCAAATCAGACTGCGCGGGAAACAGGCCCTCAAGATTTTTGGCCATCTCAGCTTGGTTGAAGTCGCGAATCGGATTATCCCTCAGACGCGCTTGGAGATTGCGTCCAAGGTCATCCTCATATTTCCAGTAACGCTGAAGATAAAGCCGTTCCGCCTTATCTAATATGAGTGGCGCGAATTCTCCCGCCGCGCCCACTACTCCCGAGGCGCGCAATTTTCTTATCCAATCTCTCAGCGGCGGGACGCCCGGACCGCCGATTTTCGACGCATCGGTGGAAGTGATCGTTCGTAGCGCTACGCAAATGTCTCCGCGCTCGCGAAGATTGCATACCAATTTGGCGGCCAACTCCAGTTCCGGCGATGGAACCTTCGCCAACCGATTCATTAGCGCGGCGAAATGCTGATCGATGAAATGAACTTCGAGCTCAGGGGTTGCCATGAAAAACTTCATCCAGTTGTTCCACAAATTCGCGCGGCGGACGTGTGAAGAATATCCCATTCTCCGGTTTCCCCGGATCGGTTCCGCGCAGGAAAATATAGAACGCGCCTCCGAAATGCTCCTCGTATTCGTAACCTCGCAAACGCCGCCGCAAGTAGCGATGCAGCGCCACTGCGTAAATGCCTAGCTGCAAATTGTAAAAATTCCGCGCCATTTCCGTCGCAATATTCTCAGGTGCGTAACTGGTAGAATCGATTCCCAGAGAGTTCGATTTCCAATCGACAAAATAG
>QHPP01000172.1 GCA_003219125.1 Verrucomicrobiota bacterium | reverse complement strand
CCAACCGCGGAAACTCCAGGGATTAATACTGCCGCCACCGCTGTTAAGCCAACCGCTGAGAAAAGCGGCGAAGCCAATGACGAGCCATTTTGTAATGTCGAACGGGCAAAACAAGATTGATCTCGTTAGCTCGATAGCCTGATTAAAAGGCGCGAGAATTTCGATTTTGCGGGCCGGCCCGTTCATAAACGCATTTCAATCGTTTTTCCGGACTCAACAAGCAAAACATTTCGTGACGCAGCTGCCCAGCTCGATGTAGCTGCCGCTGCCTCCAATGGCAGTTCAGCCACTCTGCCACCGGTGACGGCGGCCGCTACAAATACTCGAAGAATGGCGGTCTTCTAATCGCCGTTTATTTAAGTCGGCGGTTCGGAGACCGCCTCTCCTTGAAGCTCAACCAGTGTGTTGCACTTCCATTCCCACGACGCAAACATCGTCGTCAAAGGATTTGCGTTCGGAAAACTGACGGACGTCGTTGATGACGCGGTCGAAAAATTCCTGGGCCGGAAGGGCGGCGTAACGAGTGACGGTAGTGTGCAGTTGCTCCTCCGTGAAGAGCGTGCCGGAAGCATCTTGGACTTCGAATAAGCCGTCGGTGAAGAGCATCACGCGATCGCCTTTTTTCATAGAACTGCTTGATGTGGCGTAAATGGCAGTTGGAAAAATTCCCATCGCCGGCCCGGAACGGCCGTTGGCCTGAAGTTTTTGCGCAGCTCCATTACCGTGCTGAATGTGAAGGGCGGACGGATGCCCCGCATTAGCGAAACGCAACTGTGCGCGTTCGACATCAGCCACCACATAAAAACACGTCGCAAACATGGTGGTGTCGGCTTGCTTGAGAATGACGGAAAGAGCGCGATTGACCCGCGTGAGTAACTCCCCTGGATCCGCGGCAACCTGCCCATGTTCTTCGACCAGTCCGCGAATCATGCTGGTAATCAGAGCGGAGCGCACACCGTGTCCCATCACGTCGCAAATAAAAATACCCGCTGCTTTTTCTCCGATGGGAAAGACATTGAAGAAATCGCCGCTGACGTCGCCGGTGGGGAAGTACAAACTAAGAAATCGTAATGCGCTGTCCTGGGCAGGGACATCCGCGGGGACAGTGGGAAATTTTTGCGGTAAGAGGGCGATCTGAAGCTCGCGGGCCATCTGCAGCTCTTCTTCCATTTGTTGATTCTTGGCGCGCAATTCGCGGGTGCGTTCTTGCACTTTGGTTTCGAGATGGGCATTGAGTGCGAGTAATTCCGCCTGGGCGAGGTTGCGCGCAGCTTCTGCGCGATCGATTCGGCCGCCAACGAGACTGGAAATCTGTGAAATGATCAACGCGATCAAAGCGGCGAAGACAACAGCGCAGAGCGCTGAAGTGACCGCGGGGTTGACATGGATGCGTGCTGGCAATCTCGCATTAATCCAACCATTGATTAGCGCCGCTGCAGTAATCAGAGGCACAAACGCGCGCAGTAATACCGCGCGTGTGGAATCGCCGAGGAACGCTCGCAGCGGCCAGCCCGCCGACCCTGCCAGCATCACAAGAGTAATGCCGGAGAGAAAAAAACCGCAGGCCGTGGAAAGCGCGACCGGAATGGTATGGCCGCCATAAAGCAATGGCGTTCCGTACCAGTAGCCAACAAGGACAACCGCGCCGATTATGGTGGCGAGCGCGCCGAAAGCGCCGGCGAACTTTGCTGGTTGTTTTCCAGTAAGGGCAAAAAGGCCGGTTGCAATAAAAACGAAGTTTAGCGCAGTCATGGGTGCCATCCGTCCCGTCGGCACTGCCCCGAAATGCTCTGGATTACGAACGAACGAGGCGTCGATACCGAAATTAAAACCCCAAAGGACCTCGATTAACTTCGCGCACGCCATCGCGAGAACGAGTGAGGCAAGGGCACGCGGCAGCCACCGCAGCGCTACCCTGCGAAGGTGCACAATCAGGCCAATACCGATTAGGGAAAAGCAGAGAGCGGTGCTCGGCGCCATCGGAATATACTTTGCGCGAACACTAGCCAGCAGGAGCAGCCCGGAAATCCAGCCAATGAACGTAACCAGGCCCAGCGCAATCGTAAGGGATGCGCAGATCAAAGGGACAGTACAAAAACCTCGCCTTTCGCTTCGTTCTTCAGTCACGCCTTTAGTTTGCCGAAACACGGGCATCTGTCCACGTCTGGTCGTTTCTAGTTAACTCAAGACACACTCAAATTGTTTGCGGTGGACGAATATAATTACAGACGTTTGCATCGTTATCGAAAAAGCGATGCGCGCGCAAAGTTAGGATGAAGAAAGGGAATTAGTATGGTTAAATCCTTGATTGGTTTCGCATGCGCCGGCTCTCTCTGGCTGGCGGTCGCAAATGGTCAGGTCTCGACTGTGACCGGATCCGAGAGCACAGGCAAAATCACCGATTATACGCCGGACAGCGCGTTGGTTCTGGATACTGGATCAGGTGAACCGGTTCATTACAAGTTCGCCAGGAAAGTTACTTATGTAGATAAGGATGGACAGACAATCCAGGCGCCCGCTTTGACAAAAAATCTACGGGTTAAAGTTCATTACCTCAAACAAGGCGGAGACTTGATCGTAGATAAGGTAACGTTGACAGAATAGTGATTGAGGAGTGGCGACTGTTCCTTCCAGCAAGGAGCGAGAGACACGGCAGCAAGTGTCGCTCCAGGGTTTAATTTACCACTTATCAATTGTGGGGTGCCTGTCCGGAACAAAGGCGTTCATAGAAGCGGTCTGTGTTTAGCGTCGGCTGAGCCTCTCAGTAACGCCCTGCTTCAGCTGGGTGTTAAACGATGTCTGAAAGAGCCCGACCGCTTCAGAGAAACAAGTAAAACCGCTAAAGCGGTTGCTCGTAGTAGGCTCGGCCTTGCACCTCGCTGAAGCGAGGTGTTAATGAGACGAGGGTTACAACACGGCAACGCCACATGCGTACTAGCAACACTCTATTTTATAGGGTACCGAAGTAGCGATCGCCGGCGTCGCCCAAGCCGGGAACAATGTAACCAAACTCATTGAGCTCGGGATCGATCGCGGCGGAGTAGATCGGTATGTCTGGATGAACGCTTCGCAGCTGCTCAATTCCTATTTCGCAGGCAACCACGCAAATAAATTGAATGCTGGTTGCGCCCTGGGATTTCAAAAGCGTCACGGCTTCCGTAGCGCTACGACCAGTGGCCAACATCGGATCAAGCAAGACAACGTGCGACTGCGCCAGCCTGGCAGGCAAACGACAATAATAATTGACCGGCCGCAAGGTAACGTCGTCGCGATAGAGCCCGATGTGACCGATTTCGGCCTCGGGCATGACGCGCAGCATTCCTTCGAGTAATCCAAGGCCCGCGCGCAAAATTGGCACGAACACCACCGGCTGCGCCAGGCTGGCGCCGGTCATCGGTGCAAGGGGAGTCTCAATTTCGGTCGCGCGCGTCGGCCAATGTTTCGACGCTTCGGTCAGAAGCAGGATCGCAATTTGCTCGAGCGCACAACGAAATTGCACGGTCGCGGTTGTTTTATCGCGCAACACCGACATCTTGGCGGCGACAAGCGAATGCTTGAGCAAATGAACGTTGCCGGCTGTACGTGCTTTACTCACCGCGATGATTTAAATCGCGCGGCCTTTGCCGGAGAAGCGAAATCGCGCACAACCGCCACGCGAATTCACGACGAAAAGACACCAGAATGCAACGGCGTTATCCCATAGGTGCAGAAATTATCAGCGAAAACGAAACGCATTTTCGCGTCTGGGCGCCAAAGGCAGACAAACTTGCGGTTGTTTTGGAAGAAAGAACCCATCCCCTCGCCGCGGAAGATGACGGTTATTTTTCCGGAACGGTGAACTGCAGTGCGGGCGCGCGTTACAGATTCCAAATCAACGACGGGGATGCATTTCCTGATCCGGCGTCGCGTTTTCAACCCGACAGCCCGCATGGAGCATCGTGTGTGGTCGATCCGTTCTCGTTCAAATGGACGGATGCGAACTGGGGCGGGCGCGGAGTGAAACTCGCCGGCCAAATTATTTACGAAATGCACATCGGCACGTTTACACCCGAGGGAACGTGGCGGGCGGCGATCGATAAATTACCCGATTTAAAAGCAAGCGGAATGACTTTGCTCGAGGTGAT
>QHPP01000171.1 GCA_003219125.1 Verrucomicrobiota bacterium | reverse complement strand
CTTAAGCAAAACTCGCGGAAGGATTGCGCAGACCATGCACGCCAAACCGAATCCTAGCAGTATGAATCCGAGCAGCCGCGAATCCTTTCCAGCGCTCGCCAAACCGCCAAACAGCAACGCCCAAAACGCGAATCCTACGGCCCTGTCGGAGCACTCCCGCAAGGGATGGAGGACACGGAACCATCGCCTGCCTTTCTTATACTTCTCGCCGGGGCGTACGCGTGTCCCTCGGCATGGAATAACGCTGCCGTCGTCGAGGCGGCACCACTCTCCCAAGCGATCATAAAGACTCAGGTCGTCATAGGTGAGATTGTAGTCACTCGGTTGAGGACGCTCCTTTGGAGGCACTCGGAGGTAGTCTGGCAGCATATTCGCGCTGGATGTTTGTTGTGCCCTGAGTTGCCCGAATCAGCGCAGCGCGACAATCTTCCTGTCACCGCGCGGAACCGGCCTGATACTCCAGTACTCTTTCGCCGCTCTCGGCTCGACGATGTCGAAGTAATGCTTCATCACTATCGCGGCAGAGTTGCCCATTTCGAGCGCGACCTGCCCGGCGTTCTTGACCATCTCCATCCTGTAGCTGCCGAACGAATGCCGGAGCGCGTTTCGCTTGTACTTCACGCGGGCCGCGGCGCAAGCGTGCGCCAGCGGCTTGCGGAAATCACGATCAAAGATCGCTCCGGAGCGGGCGCGGTAGGGCCTGAGCCACTGCAAAAGATTCTCGGGCAGATCAACCTTCCTCTTCCTGTTCGTCTTCGCGATTGAAGCGGGAATAATGAGGTAGCCGCGATCAAAATTGATCGCCTCCCAGATCAAACCTTTTCGCAGCTCCTCGTTGCGCACCCCGCCGAAGGCGATGAGCGCAATCCACGGCAAGAAATCCTCGTCAGCGTGCGCCAGCAGTCGCGCCACCTCAGCCGGGGTGAAAATCTCAACGTCGCGCTCCTTGACCTTGTAAGCACCGAGACGCTCTGCCGCTGTTTTCTGATCGGCGTGCAGCCAGCCTTCAGCTTTCGCGAAGTTGAACAAAGCCACGATCAGCCGCCGATGATTATTTTTCGCGACTGGCCCGACCTTCATCGCGCCGAGGTACTGGCGCAAATCTTCCGGCTGAATCGTGGCTATGTTGCACTGGAAGCTGGCCACAAACCTCCCGAGGTACCCGCGAATATCCTTTAGGTAGAGATCGCTCATTCCTTCGGCCTTCTTCGCCGCCGTGAACCTGCTGACCGCTTCGGCCACGGTAACATCGGGCAGGCCAGTCTCGACATGCTTCTTGAAGTAGCGCGCCGCCTCCACGATTCCGCCGTGGCCAAGAATGTCCCACGCACGGGCGTACTCATTGGCGACAACGATCAGGTTTGCCCCAGTTCGTCTGATTGCCCGCTGCGCCTCGGTGTAGACCTGCTTGTCGCCACCGGTGAGCTTCAGCGCCTCCAAGTCGCCGCTGTTGAGGTTGAGCGCAATGTTCTCTGCCTCCTGTTTGGCAAGGCCGAGGTCGGCGAACGTTTTCCGCACCCGCCCGTCCGCTGCGGTCAAATAAGTGACGGTGAAGTTCTTCCGGTCTCGATTTGTGACTTCGTAAATCTTGACGGTAGCGTGGCCCTTCCGGACGATCATCGGAAAACGGTCGGGCGCCTGCTTAGGTGCGACATTTCGTTTCATTTCATCATCTTGCATGTCATGCATCCGTCATGCAAGGATCATTTTTGAGGCTGTTTCCCTAGTAAGGCACGTGGACTGAAAATCCTCGTGTCGGCGGTTCGATTCCGCCCCCAGCCAGATTCTCTCGAAAACTCAGATAGGGTTTTTCTATTCCGTACGCAGTGCGGTGATCGGATTCACATGTGTAGCCCGGCGCGCGGGGAGGAAACAGGCGAAAAGCGCGGCCATGGTAAGGATCACGCTCGAAGTGATCAGGGCGAACGGATCGCTCGGACTTACTTGATACAGAATCTGGGCGAGCACGCGGCCGGCGGCTAACGACAACAACATACCGACAAAAACGGCGAGCGCGGTTTGCAGCGCGCCTTGTCGCATGATCAATGCGAAAACGTCTTTACGATGCGCGCCCAGCGCCATTCGGATCCCGATTTCGCGTGTGCGACACGCAACGGCGTACGCTTTGACACCGTAAACTCCGACAACGGCAAGCAAGAGCGCGATCAGGCCGAACGCGCCGAACAATGTCGCACCCAACTTGACGATCCAAAGTCCGACGCAGCGATCCAGAAGATCGACATATGGTGACATTTGAATGATGGGCAGGTCGGGATCAATCTCGCGCAACGTTGATCGCACCGTCCCGATCATGCCGGCAACGGATTGTCGACCTTGAGTCGCCAGTCGCAAATGTAGGAAGACGTTGCCGGTGTAGCCTTGCGCGAATGGCACGAACAATCGCACTAGCGGTGTCTCGTTGTTCACATCGTGCCGGTGCGTGTTTACGATGCCGACGATTTCAATGTCGTTAGGCGATCCGTCGCGTGGCGGAATAGTGTAGCGGACATGTTGACCGATTGCGTCTTCGTTCGGAAAAAGTTTCTTCGCCATCTCTTCGTCGATGATGCCGACCTGGCGCCCGTCCCTGTTTTCGCATTCGGATTGGGTGAAATCGCGGCCCCGCAAAATCTTTACGCCGATCGATTCGAAATACCCGGGCGTTGTCGCGGTGTAGAGCGCACTCGCGCCCGGATCGGGTGCTTTCGGATCATTCGACAATGTCGATCTTGTCGACATGATCCGACGCGTGTTGGTGAAATTTCCGTAAGGCAACATCGTCCCGACGCCAACGGCCTTGACGCCAGGAAGTTCGCCAGCGCGCTGGATGATACTGAAAATTTCGCGGCGCGCATCGGCCGGCTCCTTTTTCAGCAAAGTGAAATCCATTTCTGTCACAAGATCGCCCGCGGCGACAAATCCCGGATTCAATCCCGCCGCTTTCATCGCGCCGCGGAAAAATAATCCGGCTGCGAAGAGCAACATAAGCGAGAGGGCAATCTGCGCCATGACCGAGATATGTCGCGGCGCAAAGAATCGGCTGAAGCGTCCGATCCGCGCCGGTTCGCCGACTTGTTGTTTCAAATCGTTAACCAGATCGGACTTCGTCGCTTTAAGTGCGGGACCGAGGCTAAAGAGCGCGGTCGCGATCAGACAAAACACGAACGTCACCGCGAGCACGGCGAAGTTCGGCGTAAGATCGACAATGAACGAGAAGTTGACGTTGTTGAGCAACGCGGCGAGCGAGTGAAGGAGGAGGTTGTTGCACCAGATGCTCAGGATCAGGCCAACGACGCCACCGCAAATCGCGAGCAGTAAACCTTCGGCCAGTAGTTGCCTGACAATTCGCCAGCGCGACGCGCCCAGCGCGAGACGCAATGCGATCTCTTTGGCCCGGGCGGTTCCGCGAGCGAGTAACATGTTGGCGAGATTCAAACAAGCGATCAGCAATACCGCGCCCGCCATCGCCATGAGCAATGTTCCGATCAATGTGATCGGACCATCGTCTTCCGGTGACGTGCTTAGACTGAAACGCGACGGTTTTTGGATTTGCACTTCGCGCTGAAACTCGGTCTCGCTCTGCATGGCGTTGAAGCGCTGTGAGATTACCGGCATGCGCGATTTCGCGCTCTCGATCGTCAGGGCGGAGCGCAGGCGACCGACAAGATTGAGCGTGTAATTTTTTGGATTGGCCAGATCGTGCATCGATTCTGAATCGCCGAAGGCGGAGCCGAGCTGCGCGCGCATCCCGAGCGGCACCCACACATCCGGCGCGATCAACGCGCTCGCACCACAAAATCCTTCCGGTGAAATCCCGATCACGGTGTAGGGCTGGCCATTGATTTGCAGTGTGCAGCCGACGAAATCGGCGCGGCCGCCCTGGCGTTTCCAAAATCCGTAGCTGGCCACGACGACCGGAATGTTGGCGTTTGGTCTACATTCTTCAGCGTTGTAAAAGCGACCGCGGAACGGGTGCACGCCCATCAACGAGAAATAGTTTTCCGAAGTGAGGAAGGCGAAACTTCGCCGCATCTCATGATCGCGCCCGATGCCGGCGACGGCGAATTCGAGTGCGGCCAGATCGGCAAAAACTTCTCCGTTGTTTTCGCGCATATCGCGAAATTCATTGTAGGAA
>QHPP01000170.1 GCA_003219125.1 Verrucomicrobiota bacterium | reverse complement strand
CTGGCCATGTCGTTGTCGGTGGTGTCGGTTGCGAAAAAGCCGCGGGATGCCCCTCTTTTCGCGGATGTGATTCCACCAAAAAGGCGCCGGACCGTCGAGGCTTTTTTACGTGGGATGCGAAAGCAGTGAAAAGTTAACCGGTTGCAGCCAGCGCAGCCGCAGCGCGTATCCGGCGATTGGAGCTAAAAAAAGGAAAAGGCTCGTTAACTCACCGGGATTTTGATAGCACAGGGTACGTGCGGGTGGAGCAATTGCCAGACGTGAAGTTCGAGATCGGCCATGTTCTGTTCATCGACATCGTCGGCTATTCGAAGTTGCTCATTAGCGAGCAAACCAGCCTGCTGGAGAAGCTGAAAGAGATCGTCCGTGGAACCGAGCAGTTCCGTGCCGCCAAGGCTGAAGGCAAGCTGCTCGCGCTCCCGACGGGCGACGGCGGCGCCCTTGTTTTCCGCAACAGCCCCGAAGCTGCGGTTCTCTGCGCCATGGAAATCAGCCAGCAGCTGAAAAAGCACCCTGGGCTTCCGGTGCGAATGGGGATTCACAGCGGGCCGGTCAACGAAGTCACTGACGTAAACGGTCAGCGGAATTTGGCCGGCGCGGGCATCAACATCGCTGAGCGTGTGATGGGCTGCGGGGATGCCGGCCACATTCTCCTCTCAAAGCACGTCGCTGAAGATCTTGAGCAGTACCCGCGCTGGCGCTCATATCTTCACCAGCTCGGCGAATGTGAGGTGAAGCACGGACTGAAGATCAGCATCGTTAATCTCGTCGCGAATGGAATTGGTAACGCCGAACCACCGCAGAAGTTCCAGGCTGTCACAAGGCATCGGACGCGTGTGCGCTGGGCTGAAGTTGCCCTCGGGCTGCTCGTGCTCGCCGTAATCGTTGCTGCGTTTGTTGTTCTGCTTCGACGACCGGCGCGCTCCAACTCGGCCATCGCGGATAAGAGCATTGCGGTACTGCCTTTTCAAAACCTCAGTAGCGATAGGGAAAACGCCTATTTCACTGACGGCGTGCAGGACGAAATTCTCACTGACCTGGCGAAAATTGCCGACCTCAAAGTAATTAGCCGCAGCTCGGTTCTGCAATATAAGAGCGGAGCGCCGCGGAACCTGCGCGACATCGGCCAGCAGCTCGGAGTTGCGCATTTGCTCGAAGGCAGCGTGCAACGCGCAGCCAATAAGGTACGGGTGAATGCGCAGCTGGTAGATGCGCGGAACGATGCGCACGTGTGGGCGCAAAGCTACGATCGCGATTTAACGGACGTCTTCGCGATCCAGAGCGAAATCGCCGAAGCAATTGCCAATCAACTCCGAGCCAGGCTTGCGCCCCACGAACGGGCTGCCATCGAGCAGCGCCCCACCGCCGACATCGCCGCATTCGACCTCTACACCCGGGCAAAAAGCTTAATCTTAACCACTGGTTTTGGCGTGTGGCAGCGAAGTACGTTGTTACAAGCCGTTGAGTTGCTGACCGGCGCAACTGCTCGTGACCCGTTGTTTTATGATGCCTGGTGCCAGCTCGTTTACGCCAACGACCTCTTGTATGTCGGCACCGGCGATCACACCAGCGCACGCCTGGCTGCGGCAGAGGCTGCTCTCCGCACTGTGGCACGCTTGCGGCCGGATGCCGCCGAGACGCACCTGGCGCGCGGCTCGCATCTTTACTTCGGCGCTCTCGACTATAACGGCGCTCTGGCCGAACTGGACCAGGCGATTCGTGGTCTGCCGAATGACTCGCGGGTTTTCCTGATTAAAGGTGTGATTCTGCGGCGGCAGGGCAAGCACGAGGAAGGTGTGCGTGCTTTGCAGCAAGCCGTGGCTCTCGATCCACGCAATGTTTTCACGCTTACGCAGTTGACATTGAGCTATCGTCTTCTCCGTCGCTATGCTCAGGAAGGGGAAACGTGGGACCGTATTTTGCAGATTACCCCTGAAGATCTCGCCGCTGCCTCTCAACGCGCCATGGTTGAACTAATGTGGCACGCAGATACTCGCCCGTTACATCAGTTGTTCGAGAGAGTCCGTCGCGAGCGCCCGGGCTCACTTGGCGAGGCCGCAGATAATTGGTTTATCTGTGCGCTGGCAGAACACGACTGGTCCGCCGCGGAGCAGGCGCTGACCGCGCTGAGTGGAAATGCATTCTGGTGGGACGGACCAATGGTATTGAGTGGCCATTTTGCTGAAGGGCTCCTCGCTCGTGCCATCCACGATGAACCGCGTGCCCGGAAGGCTTTCAGCGCTGCACGCGCGCAACAGGAGGAGGTTGTGCGGGAACAGGAAAACTTCGGGCCAGCATTGTGCCAGCTCGCGCTGATCGATGCTGCCTTGGGCAATAGGGAGACTGCATTGCAAGAAGGCCGCCGCGCATTGGAGCTTTTGCCGATCGAAAAAGATCCGATGGATGGTGAAACCCTCCACGCATACTTCCCTGTCGTCGCCGCCTGGGCTGACCAAAAGGATCTCGCCCTCGAGCAGTTGACTCATGTCCTGCCGACTGCAGGCGCAAGTTTCATCGCCAGCTATGGCGCGCTCAAGCTGCTGCCCTTCTGGGACCCGCTCCGTGGCGATCCGCAGTTCGAGCAAATCGTCGCCTCACTCGCGTCGCCACTCTGACGAATTGCTGAGTGCGTTCTAGAGTTGGAACAGACGCTACTGTGACTTCACGCATTGCTGCTCTACCGTCGCTGCGATTAAGCTTGACGGTTCGCTGGCATTTCGCGCGAAAATGTCGCTGCCAACAATCCGAATAGGGCCGGGACGTTTTTGCTCCCGGGCGCCCTGACCTTACTTCGGGTTAGCAGTTAAACAGCTAACTGCCGGGAGAAGAAAGGCTCCCTATGTATTCTCCGCTGTTGCAGTTCTTCACCATTAATCGTTCATCACGCCATCGCGTAATGCGGTACGGTTTTACTTTCTTGGTGTTCAATCTTGCATGTTTGACTTTTTCGCCGGTAATCCAGGCATTATTACCGCCGCCTCCTCCGGATGGAGGCTATCTCAACTTCAATACGGCTGAGGGCGATAACGCGCTCTTCAACCTCACAACCGGCTCCGGCAATACAGCGAATGGTAACAACGCGCTGTTTAATAACACCACGGGCAGCTCGAATATGGCCAACGGTGTCCAAGCGCTCTATAGCAACAAAACCGGCTTCTACAACACGGCCACCGGGGTTAATGCGCTTTTTAGCAATGTCACGGGCGAAGGCAACACAGCCAACTGGGCGTGTTGGTCTCCTCGGCCCGGTTCAAAGAGGCAATCAAGCCAATGGATAAAGCAAGTGAAACCATCCTCGCTCTCAAGCCGGTGACCTTCCGTTACAAGGAAGAGCTAGACCCGGACAAGATCCCGCAGTTCGGCTTGATTGCCGAAGAAGTAGAGAAGGTAAACCCTGATCTGGTCGCTCGCGACACGGACGGGAAAGTCAACACCGTGCGTTACGAAGCGGTGAACGCGATGCTGCTTAACGAGTTCCTCAAGCAGCATCGCAGGGTAGAAGAGCAGGTAGCGACCATCACACAGCAAAAGAAGGATTTCGCGTCGGAGCTCGCTCGGCAACAGAATGCCTTTGAGGAGAAGTTGGCACAGCAGCAAAAGCAGATAGAAGCGCTGACCGCCAGCGTCTCGGGGGCAAGCTGAGTAAGCGCGCTGCCTAGAATCGGAGTTAATGAACGCGTTTGCGCGGCTCTCCCATTCGTCGTGGAGACCTCGTGTCTGAAAGTGGGTAACAGAACCGACAGCGGTTGGCTAGGCATCAAAAGGGCCAGCGTTTTGCTGCGTCGGCTGTTGACGAGGTAATCAGGGAGCTGGCGTAGGTGAAGGACGCCGATGACGGCCCTTCCCATGTTTCTTCTTTGGCGTCGGCGTAGCTGTCGCGTCAGGGGTTGGGGTTGGCGCGGGAGTGGCCGTTGGGGTTGAAGTCGGCGTCACTATTGGCGAAGCTGTCGACGTTGGCGTTGGCGTTGGCGTTGGAGAAGGAACGGGCGTCACTATTGGCGAAGCTGTCGGTGTCGACGTGGGTGTCGGCGAGGGAGCCGGTGTCACGATCGGACTCGGTGTAGGAGTAGGCGTTGAAGTAGGCGTTGGTGTTGGTGTCGGGGTAGGCGTTGAAGTTGGGGTTGGAGTCGGGGTCGCGGTTGGAGTTGGAGTAGGCGTTGGTGTTGGAGTCGGAGTAGGCGTTGGTGTTGGTATCGGGGTAGGCGTTGAAGTTGGGGTTGGGGTTGGGGTTGGAGTGGGCGAAGCTGCCGGCGTGGATTTCATCACCTCGTTCGAGTCAGAACTTTCAACACTTCCTTTGTACGCCACTGCCGTATAGTAATACGTACTGCCAGCAGGAGGTGCTACGATAGTTGCACTCGTTCCTGTGCCTGCAAAATCGACATGCTGGCTATACTTCCCGGAGCTTGTTCCATAATAGACTCGATAGCCATCTATATTTGGGCTCGAAGGGCTGGCCTTCCACGACAACATCAATGTGGTTGCAGCCGCCGCCTTCTGCAGGAGGAGTCCAGTGGATAGCAACAGAGCTGCTGCAAAGGCGGCCCCATGCAAGATTCTACTGCAAATTACTGCGAACCTCACGAACGTGTTTCGCGCAGCTAAAAGCGCGCCACAGCGCGTCCCAACGGACACCAACGTAGCGTTTTAATTTTCCGCCCGGCGAGAGGGATTCCGAACTTGCTGATTGTTGGTCCACGCCAGCCTTCGTCAACCTCGAGAGGTACGTAACTCGGTCCAAGCGCTGCTTCACCACCCTCGGGCCAAACTGAGTAGACAAAGCTGACACATCTCGCCGCGTGCGCGTGCTAAAGGCTCTCGCTCGCTTCCGGCAGGCGTTAGCGGGTAGAAGTTTTGGTAGAAGTTTGGGTCGTTTCGCCTTGCTGGCGGACGTAAGTCTTTGATGTTGAACAGGCAAGCGGGTGAAGGGAATCGAACCCTCGTGTCCAGCTTGGGAAGCTGGCGTTCTACCATTGAACTACACCCGCGGACGAGAACTTTTGATTCTAAAATTCAGATTGCCGATTAGCAACCGGCGCAATCATAGCCAGGACAAAAATCGTCCGACGCTTGATATTTTCCATGGAAGAATATGATTTTGCACGGGTTTAGCACGTCGCCTGCATTTTACTCCATTTGCAACGGCTCCAAGGACGTTGAAGACGTCCTTTTGCTAACTCCAGTTGGGATCGCTATAAAGGGTATCATATTCTGCTACATATCGGCCACCGTGTACAACGGGCCCGTCTGAAAAGCAGTAAGATTCTACCAGCGACGCAATTGTTCCGGCAGGGGACAGTTCGCGCAATCAGATGCATCGCGCAGGCAAAAATCTTCGTAGATTTGGAGCAATCCTTGTTGTCCGACCAAGGAACGCACGAAGTCGTGTTGCCGCGGATCGCCGGCAAATAGTCGCGCCGCCGCGATGCGCGCCGCTTGATTGGAAAGTTTGGCACGTAATTTTTTGTAATCATTCCAGATTTCGCGGTCGGCATTGACTGCCAGCGGATAAACCACATTGGCGAGAATCTCCGCGGCACGGGAATTGCCGATGAGCGCGAGCGAGGAAGATGCGTTCGCGGCCGCGAGGGTATAGTGACGACTCCAAAAATCGTGCTGCAAATCGGTGAGAAATGATACCAGCGGTGTGGCCTCGCACAAGCGGGCGAGTGCCGAAAATGTTTTCCACTCCGCTACCAAAACGGCCAAAGCGCCGAGGCGGCGATGCGGATGATTGAGTGGACGCGCACCACTCGTTTTCCAAAGTTTCGCGGGTAGTACCAACCGCGAAAACTGTTCCCGATATTTCCACCAGCGGTCCCACAACGAACGCAGATAGCCGCGGGTCGATTTTCGTTGCCCATCCAAATCGGGCGCGTCGAGAAATCCGGCGACGCCGAAGAGCAACGCTTCGGCGTCTTCTCGCCGCTTTCGCAAAAAAGCCAGGGGCAAACGCTGGGCCAGCAGCGTAAACGGCAGTCGATTTTGTTTGTAACCGAGCGCGTCGGCGATCGCCTGAAATAACGCCTCATCGCGTCCGTGCACCTCGATGCGCTGGCGGAGTCGATTAGCTTTTTGCCGTAACCGAAACTTCGCCGCTGCCTCCAGAACACTCGTGAGGCGTTCTGCCTCCAGATTCCTCAACGGGGCAACACAACGACCGGCATGAGCGAGCGGAACCATCCCGGCGGCGGCATCTCGGAGCGCGGCGAGATCGAGTTGAATCTGGGGCACGTTCCGATGAGTGCTGGTGCGGGCAAAAAATTCAACGCCGCTTCGTTCTAGAAAAACGTGCAGAATAGCGTCGTCGAACACAGGATTAATAGCGTGGCCGTGCACTTCCCAATTGCGATCGAGCAAATCGATTTCGATAGGGCCGCGCAAGACCCGACCGCCGGCTATCCGGATGGCGGCGTCCTGAAAATCGGGGCCGGCC
This sequence comes from Verrucomicrobiota bacterium, assembly GCA_003219125.1. Taxonomy (GTDB): domain Bacteria; phylum Verrucomicrobiota; class Verrucomicrobiia; order Chthoniobacterales; family UBA10450; genus AV69. The sequence goes on along the minus strand of QHPP01000170.1, from coordinate 882 downwards.
TCGCGATTCCAAAAACCGAACTGGACGATCTCAACCGATTCCCCCGCGACGGTTTGGAATTCTCGGCCAAATTCACCCGCAAACCAGCGCGCCTGCAGTTCGAGCTCGTTTGGAATCTTGGGTAGCGCGAGCAATGTTCGTTCGCGCACGCGAGCGGTTTGCTCCCGTATCTCTGCGTAGCGATCGATTGAATGCATTCCCGACGTTTCCTAGCGTAATCTTCAAGGAACGGCGATCTAGAAATCGCTGACTGCCTCTAAAATCGGCCCAGCCGGTCTGTCTCCGGAGTCGCGCAGACGACGAAGGGATCTCTCGAAGTTTGTTTGATGATCGACCTGTCGTGAGGTCCCTGGATCCGAGCTGGTTTGGCGTTATCGCCACGGCTCGGGATGACGGCGACGGCCTAGGTAACGCCGGAAGTAGCAGTTGCTCCTTGAAGTGGCGTTTCGGTTGCCACCGGAGAGCGAAGAATTCGGCGGAGATAATTGCCGATCCTCTCGACCTCCGCCGCGCGCGAACGCGGGAAGATGAAAGAATATTTCTGGCCGCGTCCCTCCGCTTGAAAGATGACGAGATTTTCGGAAAGAAACTTCGGCTCCCGCGCGATGGTCATACCATCAAGCTCGATCGTTTGTGCGACGGGTTTGGATCCTTTCCGCCCAACGAAAGTCAACTTGCGCGGTTCTTCGTTGGTGGCGACGAGGGCGCCGAAAATATTGGGCGCGATGCGGCGGCCACGGCCACTCACGCAGGGAACAGCCCAGGCGATGGTTTCGCCGAGCAAGTTTTGCTTAGTGAAAACAGGCGCCAGTTTTGCCGGCAGGTTCAAGGGTAATGTCGCTTCGCGATGGAAAAAGGCTGGTTCGTTTAGCTTTCGCCAAA
>QHPP01000169.1 GCA_003219125.1 Verrucomicrobiota bacterium | reverse complement strand
CTCGACACCGATATTCCGGAGAACAACGCGGAAGATCGACTCATCACCGCCGAGCTTTACGGCGGCGATCTCGAAATGCGAATGCGGCAGGAGATCATGCTCGGTATCGGCGGCGTCAACGCTTTGAGCGCGCTCGGGATCGAGCCGGAAGTTTTTCACATGAACGAAGGTCACTCCGCCTTTCTCGGCCTCGAGCGGATTCGGCGTCTCGTCGCCGAGAAAAAGCTCGGTTTTTACGCCGCCCTTCAGGTCGCAGCGTCCGCCAATGTTTTCACCACTCACACGCCGGTCCCGGCCGGCAACGATTCTTTCCCGCGCGAAATGATGCGCAAATATTTCGGCAGCTTCGCCGCCGAGATCGGTCTGCCTTTCGACGAATTCTTTTCCTTCGGCCAAACCCGGGTCAACGCCACCGATCCGTTTAGCATGACGATCCTGGCGTTGCGCTTGAGCCGGCATTCCAATGGTGTCAGCAAATCGCACGGCGAGGTCAGTCGTGGGCTTTGGAAAGATGTCTGGACTGGCGTGCCAGCACACGAAGTGCCTATCACCCATGTAACTAACGGGATTCATACCAAGACCTGGCTGGCCCCGGAATTTCTCGTGCTTTACGATAAGTATCTCGGCGATTGGGAAGAAAATCTTACCGACGAGGATTTCTGGCGCCGGGTCATGGATATTCCCGACGCCATTCTTTGGGATGCGCACCAGAAATTGAAGCTGCGCCTGGTCGCGTTCGTCCGCGAACGGGTCAAAGCTCAACGAGAGCGCATCGGCGAATCGCCCGAGTCGATTCGCGCCGCCAATCGCATTCTCGATCCCGAGATTCTCACCATCGGGTTTGCGCGACGTTTCGCTACCTACAAACGCGGCGCTCTCTTATTCGCCGATAAGGATCGCCTGCATAAATTGCTGAACGATTCCACCCGGCCGGTTCAATTCATCTTCGCCGGCAAAGCCCATCCGCGCGACGAGGGCGGCAAGGCCCTGATCCAGGAAGTATACAAGTTCTCGCGCGAATCCGGTTTCGATAATCGCATCGTCTTCGTCGAGGACTATGACACTTATATCGCGCGGCGATTGGTGCAAGGCGTCGATCTGTGGTTAAACAATCCGCTACGCCCGTTGGAAGCGAGCGGCACCAGCGGAATGAAAACGCCACCTAATGGCGGCCTCAACCTTAGTGTGCTCGATGGTTGGTGGGGCGAGAGCTATAATGGAAATAACGGCTGGGCCATCGGCGGCGAGATCAAAGACGGCACGATCGAGTTCCAAAACGAAGTGGATTCCAGCAGCCTTTATCAGTTACTCGAGAACCAGATCATCCCGCTTTATTACGCCAAACCCGACGGCAAACTTCCACTTGCCTGGCTCCAGTTGATGCGCGAATCGATCCGCAGCGTCACGCCCGTCTTCAACACTCATCGCATGGTTAAGGAATACACCGAGCGGCTTTACGCACCGGCGGCGCAGGCCTACCGCAAGTTTTCGCAAAACGATTGCGCTGCGGCCAGCGATCTCAGCCAATGGAAAACACGTATCCGCAAAGATTGGCCGCAAGTCCGGATCGACGATGTCCAGGTTGGCAATAAGGACCGGCAAAACATTCCCGTGGGCGAATCCCTCGAAGTGAGCGCGCGCGTCCATCTCGGCGCCGTCGATCCGCAGCATGTCCGGGTCGAAGCCTATCATGGTGAAGCCGAAAACGGCGGTATTAAGAATCCAGCCATCACGACGTTGAACGAGGCTGACCAAAATGGCGACGGCAGCTACTTGTATCGCGGCTCGGTTCCGGCAAGCGAATCTGGCGCCTATGGCTTCAGCATCCGCGTCCTGCCCACTCATCCCCATTTACAACAAGACCACGAGCTCCGCCTCATCACCTGGTCGTGAATGAGCATAGGGCATGGAGGATGGAGTAAGATGGGATCGACGATCTGAAATCCCATTGTAGGGCAAGCGCTCCCGCTTGCTGCTCAGTGGGCGACTCGCAGTTGTAAACATTCGGACGCTCCTGCTCATGCTCGTGCTCATGATCATGATCGAACCGTATTTGAGAGTTTATGAATTGTGATAAGTAAATGGAAAAGGTCCGAGGTGCAGGTTCAGAACATAGGTAACACGATAGGTTCAATACATAGGTAACACTTTTGGTGGTGTGGTGAGGTAAAACCTCGGCATGCCATGGAAGAAAAGTGGAGCTATGGAACAACGAACCGAGTTTGGGTTAAGAGCGATGCAGACGCTCAATTTTCGAGCGTTGTGTCAGCAATACGGAATCAGCGCCAAGACGGGATACAAGTGGAGGGAGCGTTTTTGGCGCAAAGGTTTGGCCGGGATGGAAGAGGAATCTCGGCGGCCGAAGAGCCATTCCAAGCAGCTGCCAGAGGAGGAAGTGTGCGAAATAGTGCGTTTGAAGCTGGCGCATCTGGCTTGGGGGCCGCGCAAGATCCGGGAGTTGTATTTGCGTCGGCACGGAGAGGTGGCCAGTGAAAGTACGTTCAAGAGAGTCCTGGAGAGAACGAGCCTGACGCAAAAGCGGCGGCGACGGCGCGCTCCTGAGGCGGGTCGTTTAAGCAGTGGACGAGAAGCTGCGGCCGTCAACGAAGTATGGACGGTGGATTTTAAGGGCTGGTGGAGAAACGGCGACAAACGCTGTGAGCCTTTAACGGTGCGCGATGAATATAGCCGTTACCTCTTGGAGGTGCGTGCGGTGGAAGATGCGCGGAGCGAAACAGTGCGCAAAAGATTTGAACAGATCTTTGAGCGTCACGGCTTGCCCGCAGCGATCCGCAGCGATAACGGCTCGCCCTTTGCCAGTAGGCAAGGACTGCTTGGCTTGAGCCGCTTGTCGGCCTGGTGGGTGGTGTTGGGAATCGATTTGGAACGGGGCCGACCTGGTCATCCTCAGGACAATGCAGGGCATGAGCGGATGCATCAGGACATCACCCGCGAGCTGGAAGCAGTAGGAGAATGCGATCAAGCTGCCTTGGATGTGTGGCGAGAGAGCTTTAACTACGAGCGGGCGCATGAAGCGCTGGGGATGCGCTGCCCGGGCGAAGTCTACCTCGCTTCAGAAAGAAAATACGAAGGCACACCGGAAGACTTGGATTATCCAAAGATGTGCTCTCGCCGGGTCAGCCCCAAAGGCTTAATCAGTCTTGAGGGTCAACCACTCTTCCTCAGCACGAGTCTGGGCGGTTGGTCCGTCGGTCTCAAGCCAATCGCGGAGGATTTGATGGAAGTTTGGTTCGGCCGCCTCCTGCTGGGCCAAGTGAATTTAGCGACGAGCAATTTTTTTCGGGCGGATATCCGCCCGAAAAAACTGCAAATGAAACAGAAAAAGTGTAACCAATGATCAACAGAGTGTTACCTATGTTCTGACCCAAAAGTGTTACCGATGTACTGACTGCGCCTCGGACGGTTGCTCCGATCTCTGTTCTCTGACCTCTCCTCTCTCCTCTTCAATAGGACGTTGGACGTTCGGCATTGGTCCGAGCCGGACTGGCA
>QHPP01000168.1 GCA_003219125.1 Verrucomicrobiota bacterium | reverse complement strand
AGAATGACGAATTAATGACAAAGCCGGAAACCCCAAGGCAACGCAAAGCCACGTTCTCATTTCGTCATCGCGTCTTCGCGCATTTTTCGTCATTCGGATTTCGGATTTCCTTCGTCATTCAACGCCAGTCCGGCTCGGACCATTCGTCATTCGTCATTTAGCATGGCCCGATCTCCTCACGTATCGGCGACTCGTGATCAGCTGGCCGACGAATTCCTGCGCTTCCTAGCGATCGAGCGCAACGCTTCCCCACGAACACTGAAAGCGTATGCGAGTGCCCTCGCTAAAATTCGAGAACAGTTGAAGACGAAGCCGTGGTTGAAATGCCAGGCCGACGATTTTCGCGAATATCTTTTTCATCTCTCGAAAGAAAAAGCCGCCCGCAGCTACATCCGGCTCCAGTTTTCGGCGCTGCGCACCTTTTACAAATTCTTACGTGCCCGAAAAAAACTCGCGCACGATCCCAGTGCCGAAGTGCAGTTGCCAAAGCTGCAAAAGCAATTGCCGATCGTGCTCACAAGGCAACAAATGGAGGAGCTTCTTTCCGCCCCGCTGCGCGTGAAAAAACAAGCCGCCGCTCCGGCCTGGATGCCGCTGCGCGATTCCGCGGTTCTGGAACTATTTTACAGTAGCGGTCTGCGATTGAGTGAATTGGCCGCACTCGATGTCGCGGATGCCGATCTTTACACCGAGTCGGTCCGCGTTTTTGGAAAGGGCAGAAAGGAACGGGTTTGCCCGGTAGGATTGCCGGCGCTCGAGGCAATCCAGCGTTATCGCGCAGCGGCGAGAGTCCATGGCGGCCCGCTTTTCATTAACAAAGCGCGGCGGCGAATCTCCGTCCGTTCCATTTGGTTGATCGTGCGCCGTTATTTGCGTTTCACCAGCATTCCGATCTCAATCAGTCCCCACAAATTGCGACACAGTTTTGCCACTCACATGCTCGATCGCGGCGCCGATTTACGCAGCGTCCAGGCCTTGTTAGGCCACGCCAGTCTTTCGACCACGCAAATTTACACCCACGTCACGATCGAACGATTGAAGAAAGCTTACGCGGAGGCACATCCGCGCGCGTGAATTGTCATCCCGAGCGGAGTCGAGGGATCGTACCACGTTACCTCAAAGGTTTCGCAACGGGATCCTTCGACTACGCTGAGGATGACGGCATTCGCCGTCAGCTCGCGCTCGCCGCCTCACTCCCAGCCGGAGCAGCAGCCGTAAAGACAAGTTTACCGTTGTTAACGCCAACGTGCACAACGTCGCCGCCTTTCACGTTTCCACGCAACAACTCTTCCGCAAACGGATCTTCCAAGTAACGTTCCACCGCCCGGCGCATCGGGCGCGCCCCGTACTGCGGATCATAACCTTTCTCGATTAGAAACTCCTTGGCCGATTGCTCGAGCTCGATGTGCACTTCTTTCGCTTTTACCCGCCGCAAAACCTTCGCTACTTCCAATTCCACAATCTGCATCAGGTCCGCTTTGGTCAGCTGATGGAAGACGATGATGTCGTCGAGCCGGTTGATGAATTCGGGCTTGAACACTTTCTTTGCTTCCTCCAGCAATCGGTCGCGCATCGCTTCAAACTCGTGCTCACCCAACGGTTTGGTTGCGGCAAAACCCATCGTCGTTTGTCGCCGCAAGATTTCCGCACCGACGTTCGACGTCATAGTGATGATGGTATTGCGGAAATCGATCTTGCGCCCGAGCGAGTCGGTGATTTTGCCGTCTTCCAGAATTTGCAGAAGCAAATGCATCACGTCCGGATGCGCCTTTTCGATTTCATCGAACAAGACCACGGAATAGGGGCGGCGCCGGACGGCTTCCGAAAGCTGGCCGCCCTCTTCGTAGCCGACATAACCAGGAGGCGAGCCGATCAACCGCGAAGCGGTGAATTTTTCCATGTACTCCGACATGTCGATCTGAATCAGCGCGTCGCGGTCGCCGAACATGAATTCGGCCAGAGTTTGCGCGAGAAAAGTTTTACCGACGCCGGTCGGCCCAAGAAAAATAAATGAGCCAATCGGCCGGCGCGGATCTTTCAGGTCAGCCCGCGAACGCCGAAGCGCTTTGGAAATCGCGACCACGGCTTCATCCTGCCCGATCACCTTGCACTTTAACTCCTCTTCCATCTTGAGAAGTTTTTCGGTTTCCTTCTGTTCCATTCGTTGCAACGGAACGCCGGTGACTTTCGAGACGATGTGCATCATGTCGTCTCCCGTCACTGTCACTTGCCTTTCTTCACGCTCCTCCCGCCATCGCGCCAAAATCGTGTCCAGTTTTTCCTTGGTTTGCTTTTCCTTGTCCCGCAGCCCGGCTGCTTTCTCGAAATCCTGCGCCTTGATTGCGCCCTCTTTTTCTCCGCGAATGACTTCGATTTCTTTTTCGATCTCTTTCACGTCGGGCGGCCGCGTCATCGCATTAATGCGTGCGCGCGCGCCGGCCTCGTCCATCACGTCAATCGCCTTGTCCGGCAAAAATCGTCCGGTGATGTAACGTTCGGAAAGTTTCACCGCAATCTCGAGCGCTTCGTCGGTCAACTTCGCCTTGTGGTGTGCTTCGTATTTCGGCCGCAGCCCTTTCAAAATCTCGATCGCTTCTTCGACCGTCGGCGCATCCACTTTCACAGTCTGGAATCGTCGCTCCAGGGCCGCGTCTTTCTCAATGTACTTGCGATACTCGTTCAAAGTGGTTGCGCCAACACACTGCAGCTCGCCCCGACTCAATGCCGGTTTGATGATGTTGCTCGCGTCCATCGCGCCTTCGGCCGAACCGGCCCCGACAATCGTGTGCAGCTCGTCGATGAATAGGATCACGTTTTTGCTGCGACGAATTTCGTCCATCACCGCTTTGATGCGTTCCTCGAACTGGCCGCGATATTTTGTCCCCGCCACCATCAATGCCAGATCGAGCGTGATGACTTTTTTGTCTCGCAAAAGCTCCGGCACGTTTCCGCTCGCGATTTCCTGCGCCAGCCCCTCCACGATCGCGGTTTTGCCCACGCCAGCTTCACCGAGCAACACCGGATTATTTTTCGTGCGCCGGCAAAGCACTTGGATGACGCGCTCGATTTCATTTTTCCGGCCAATCACGGGGTCGAGCTCGCTTTTCTTCGCCAGGTCAGTCAGATCGCGCCCGAACGCACGCAAGGCCGGCGTTTTTACATCTTTTTTCCCACCACTCGCGGCGCCGGCGGTTTCATCCGCCTCCCCTTCCGGTGGCGTGAAATTCGGATCAAGTTCTTTCAAGATTTCGTTGCGTGTGCGCTCGATATCGATCTCGAGGCTTTTCAACACCCGCGCCGCAACCCCCTCGCCTTCGCGGAGCAATCCCAGCAAAATGTGTTCGGTTCCAACGTAGGAATGATTCAGCGCCTTAGCTTCCTTCCCGGCCAGCGCGAGCACTTTTTTCACCCGCGGCGTGTACGGAATGTTGCCCACCATTTTTGTTTCCGGCCCTGACCCGACTTGTTTCTCCACTTCCATCCGCACCGTTTCGAGATCGAGCCCCATCTTTTGCAAAACGTTCACCGCCACACCCTGGCCAAGCTTGATCAGGCCGAGCAAAAGGTGCTCGGTGCCGACGTAATTGTGATTGAAGCGATCTGCCTCTTTACGCGCAAGTTGCAGGACCTGCTGCGCGCGCGGGGTGAAGTTATTCATTTTTCTCCGGCTCGGAATTACCCG
>QHPP01000080.1 GCA_003219125.1 Verrucomicrobiota bacterium | reverse complement strand
TGAAAAGTGTGGGTACGATGGTGCTCTTCTTGCCCCTGTACGTATTGCAGCAAAGTTTCCAGTTGGCCCGGGCGACCGAAAAGACAGCATACCCGCGCTGCCAGAAAAAGCCGATAGCGAGCCTCAAGAGCCTTAATCCATTTGGAGGCTGGTTTCTTTATCTCCTCGATTAACTCGGCCTGGGAAAGAGTTCGCGGCAGTGTCGTGACAATGTGAACGTGATCGGCAACACGTAAGGCTTCACCACCCAAATCGCGGCAGATCGTTGACAGATAGGCATGCATGCGGAGCCATATGGCGGAATCGAGCCAGGGCTCGCGATTCTTCGCACTAAAAATGATGTGAACGATGACTTTGCTGAGGGATTGCGGCATGGACGCCAATGATGCACCGAAAAGGCGCCGGAATGAATCGCGCTTTCAGCGCTAGGATTTGATATTGTACGAATTCCTGGGGGCGCTGCCCCAGGCTTAGGATGAAAGACGCGCCTTTGCCGCTAAACACGTACTCGGACAGCAGCCGGATTGGGACAATCGGGTAGCCTGTGCTCCCCGGACAACGAATTGCAGCGCAGGGCCGGGCTATCATTGCGAACGCCCGATTTCCTCAAGCCTTGGGCGGCCCGCCTTTGTTTATGAAAGGCGTGAACAAATCGATCGGTACAGGAAGAAATGTGGTTGTGTTATGCTCGCTCGAAATCTCGCGCATGGTTTGGAGGAAGCGCAGCTGCAGCGCAATCGGTTCTTTGCTCATCATCGCAGCGGCCTGCACCATTTTTTCCGCGGCCTGGAATTCACCCTCGGCGTTAACGACTTTGGCGCGGCGCTCGCGCTCGGCTTCGGCCTGCTTGGCCATGGCACGTTTCATTGTGTCGGGCAGGACCACGTCTTTGACCTCGACTGCGGTGACTTTAACGCCCCATGGCTCAGTTTGTTTGTCGATGATATCCTGAAGAGTCTGGTTGATGGTTTCGCGCTGCGAAAGCAGGTCATCGAGCGGCGCCTGGCCGAGGACGCTTCGCAGCGTCGTCTGCGACATCAGCGAGGTAGCTTTGAGAAAGTTCTCCACTTTCACCACTGCCGCTTGCGGATCGACCACGCGGAAATAAACCACCGCATCGACCGTCACCGGCACGTTGTCGCGCGTCATCACTTCCTGCTTCTCGACGCTGATAGTCACGACCCGTAAATCCATGCGCACCATTCGATCCACGATCGGGATGAGAAAAATCAATCCCGGCCCTTTCGCGCCAAGCAATTTTCCCAGGCGAAAAATCACCCCGCGCTCGTATTCGCGCAGAATGCGGATCGCCTGCGGCAGAATGATGATGGCCAGGACGACAAGCGGAATGACCCAGCTGACTAACTTCACGAGGCCTTCAAGTAATGGCATACCCAGTTTCTAATCGAAGTTCGCCAAAATCCGAAGCTCGAACTTTGCAATCCAAAACAAGTTCGACTGCTGCTTGAGGCGCGCGCATTTCAGGTTTCTTTCGGCGGCTGGACTTTCAAAGTTAATCCTTGCACGGCTGCAATCTCTGCTGCGTCGCCTTTTCCAATTGGCATATCACTGACCGCGTTCCAATACTCACCTTCGACAAAAGTCCTGCCGCCGCGCGAATCGATCGGCGTTAACGCGATCACCTTTTTGCCAACCATCGTTTCTGCTCCGGCTTTCACCGGCAAGAGCTGGGCGCGCAAACCTTTTCCGACGACGAAAATAAAAAACAGCGCTGTGATGAACGTGGCCGGGATGATGTAGCCGAGCGATAAACGAAAAAGCGGATCGGCACGGTTGAAGAGCATGAGCGAACCGATCAAAAACGAAATGATTCCGCCGATGGTGAGCACGCCGTGGGTCGGCGCATAGATATCGAAAACAAAAAGCATGAGCGCAAGCGCGATCAACGCCAGTCCAGTTGCATTTACCGGCAGGATCGCTGCCAGATAAAGGGCAAGGATCAGCGCAATCGCTCCGACCACCCCGGGCAGGATTGCGCCGGGCGTCGTTAGCTCACCAATAATGCCATACATGGCGATGAGCATGAGAATGAACATGACTTCAGGTCGCCAGAGTTTTTGAAAAACGCGTTCCGAGGGCGACATCTTGATTTCGGAAATCTCCGCCCCCGCGGTCTTGAGGGTCTTGCCGTCGATCGCGCGGCCGTTCAACTGCTTTAGCAAATCCGGCAGATCGGTAGCGATAAGATCGACAACCTTCAATTCGAGCGCTTTGTCCGCGCTGATCGAGGCGCTCTCGCGCACGGCCGATTTCGCCCACTCGACATTGCGGTGACGCCTGGCCGCGATCGCTTCGATGTAGCTCACGGAAAAATTCTCGAGTTTCTTTTTCATCGTCTCGTCGATCTTTTCTTCGCTGCCGGTGGGATTGCCGCCAATTGTCACCGGATGCGCCGCCCCAATCGTCGTAGCCGGTGCCATGGCCGCGACGCTTGCAGCGATAGTAATGAAACAACCGGCGCTGGTCGCGGTCGAGCCGGTCGGCGCCACGTAAACCACCACCGGCTCCGTCGAGCCCAGAAAGCTTTGCACGATCGTCTGCGTCGAATCGAGCAGGCCGCCCGGGGTGTTCAGTTGAATGATGAGACATTGCGTGTTCTGCGCTCGCGCTTCATCGATGCTTCGCGAAATGTAACTCGCTGTCGCCGGACCAATCGCGCCATCGATCTTGATAAGCGAAACCGTCTCCTTCGCGACGACCGCTGCCGCGGACATCAGCCAAAGCGCCAAACCTATTAGCGCTGCGCGCAATCTTACACTCCTTTCATCGGTTGTATCTTGATCGCCAAATCTTCTACGCGCGGCTTCACGATTTTTTCATAATCGCGATAGCTAACTTTGATCGCCTCGGTGTGAGTGCCTGCTTCAAAGACAATGTGATCTTCTTCAGCCAAACTCTTGTCCACATATGTGGGCACACCGTAAAGATTGCCAAAGGGTGGCATCGCTCCGACCGCGCAGTCCGGGAAGAGGGACTCGAATTCCCCTTCGCTCTCGAAGAAGACGTCCTGGCCGACAATCTTCGCTAGCTTCCCAAGATCGATCAGATGTTCCGCCGGAAGTACAGCCATCAGGTGCTGCCCTCCCGATTTTAACATTACGACCTTGGCATGATGCCGCCCTTTCACATGCTCGGCCTCGGCGATCCTTTGCGCGGTAACCGCTTCGGGATGGCGGAGAATTTCGTAACTGATCTTGTTCTCATCCAAACAATCAATCAGCCGTTTCGGCATTTTCATGCGTCGCCTCTGCTGCAAAATATCACTTTCCCGTTCGAACTCTACGTGGAACACAGGTTTCCAGCCTGTGCGCCCAGGGGGTTTGTAACCCGCTGAACCGAATGCAGCGGAGAACATCTCCGCTGGACGCACAGGGCCAAGTCCTGTGTTCCGACAGACGCGCCGCCGCTCTAGTCTTTGGAATCAGTAACTTCCTCGAACGGGACGCACGAGCAGAACAAATTGCGATCGCCATAAACGTTGTCGATTCGCGCGACGCTCGGCCAGAATTTGTAATCGCGCAGCCACGGCGCGGGGAAGGCGGCTTGCTCGCGTGAATAGGGCCGGTCCCATTTATCGGCGGCGATCTGCCCGGTCGTGTGCGGCGCATTTTTCAAAACATTATTTTGTTTATCCACGCTACCGTTCGCGATTGCGGTCATTTCCGCATGAATCGAAATCATCGCGTCACAAAAGCGATCCAGCTCGTCTTTCGGTTCGCTCTCAGTCGGCTCGACCATCATCGTTCCTGCGACCGGCCAGGAGATCGTCGGCGCATGGAATCCGTAGTCCATCAATCGCTTGGCTACGTCTTCTACTTCGATGCCGGCTCGTTTCCAATCGCGCAGATCGAGAATGCATTCGTGGGCGACGAGGCCGCGATTGCCTTTGAACAGGACTGGGAAATAACGATCGAGTCGTTTTGCGATGTAATTTGCGTTCAGGATCGCCACTTCCGTGGCGCGTTTCAGTCCCTCGGGACCCATCATGCGAATGTACATCCACGAGATGGTGAGAATACTCGCGCTGCCGAAGGGAGCAGCGGCGACGGGACCAACGCGATGTTTTTTGTTCGAGGTTTGAGGTTTAATGTCGGCAGTCGAAGGCAGGAACGGAGCGAGATGTTTTGCCACCCCGATGGGACCGACGCCGGGGCCGCCACCGCCATGTGGGATGCAGAACGTTTTGTGCAAATTTAGATGGCAGACGTCAGTCCCGATGTCGCCTGGCCGGCAGAGACCGACCTGCGCGTTCATATTCGCGCCGTCCATGTAGACCTGGCCGCCGTGGCCGTGCACGATGTCGCAGATTTCTCGAATCGTTGTCTCGAATACGCCATGGGTGCTCGGATAGGTGACCATCAGCGCTGCCAGATCGCGTGCATGCACGTCAGCCTTTGCCCGCAAATCGGCCAGATCAATATCACCATCTTTTAACGTTGCGATGGCCACAACCTTGAAGCCGGCCATGACCGCGCTGGCAGGGTTGGTGCCGTGGGCTGATTGCGGAATGAGACAGACATTCCGATGCGCTTCCCCGCGCGAGGCGTGGTATTCGCGAATCGCGAGCAGGCCCGCAAATTCGCCTTGGGAGCCGGCATTAGGTTGCAAAGAGACGGCAGCGAAGCCGGTGATTTCCGCGAGCCAGCGCTCGAGTTGATCGCACATTTCGCGATAGCCAGAAGTTTGCGAAACTGGCGCAAAGGGATGCAGTTTCGCGAATTCCGGCCACGAAATCGGAAACATTTCCGCGGTGGCGTTTAATTTCATCGTGCAGGAACCGAGCGGAATCATGGAGTGACAGAGCGAGAGATCGCGCGATTCAAGTCGTCGGAGATAACGCAGCATCTCAGTTTCGCTGTGATAGGTGTTGAAAACTGGATGAGTGAGAAATTTGGAAGTTCGGATTGCGGATTTCGAAATGCGGAATGAGGAGGACTCAATATTCGCGTCGGCAAAATCGCGAACAGACGTGCCGCGAAAGATCGACATGAGGGTCTCGATGTCGAAATCGGTGATTGTTTCGTCGAGTGCGATCGTGATCGTGTGTTCGTCCAGGGCGCGTAGGTTGCACGCGGCCCGAGCGCCGCGCTCGATAAAGTCACGACTTGATGTCTGGCCCAGCTCGATCCGGATGGTATCAAAGAAATCCTGGTGCGTGATTTCAAAACCAAGCTGGCGTAGACCTTCCGCGAGTTTAGCGGTAAAATTGTGAACGCGTTGCGCAATAGCGCGCAATCCTTCTGGTCCATGATAAACCGCATACATCGAGGCGATCACAGCTAACAAGACCTGGGCAGTGCAGATGTTACTGGTGGCTTTGTCGCGCCGGATGTGTTGCTCGCGTGTTTGCAGCGCCAATCGATAGGCCGGGCGTCCTTCTGCGTCGTGAGAAACGCCGACGAGGCGGCCGGGAAGGTGACGTTTAAATTGATCGCGTGTCGCGATGTAAGCCGCGTGCGGGCCGCCAAAGCCAAGCGAAACGCCGAAGCGCTGGGTAGAACCGACCGCAACATCGGCCCCGAATTCTCCGGGCGGTTTCAGTAAAGTGAGTGCCAGGATGTCGGCAGCCACGACGAGCAAAGCACCGGCCTCGTGCGCGGCCTTCGCGAATTCTTCGTAGTCATAAATCGCGCCGTCTGTTGCCGGATACTGCACCAGCGCGCCAAAAATCGTGTCATCAAATTTGAAATTCGAGAAATTACCGGTGACGATATCGATCCCAAGCGGTTTCGCGTGGGTCCGCATAACGGCGGTGGTTTGCGGATGACAATTGTCGGCGACGAAAAATTTATTTCTTGGGCCGCGGCCGGCAACCGCGCCTACAACAGCATGATGACAGAGTGCCATTGCTTCAGCGGCGGCGGTTGCTTCATCGAGCAATGAGGCGTTGGCGATATCGAGCGCGGTGAGGTCGGTCACCATGGTTTGGAAATTCACGAGCGCTTCGAGCCGGCCTTGGGCAAGCTCGGCCTGATAAGGTGTGTAGGCGGTATACCAGCCGGGGTTCTCGAGAATGTTCCGCTGAATCACCGGCGGCGTGACGGTGTCGGAATACCCCGCGCCGATGAAATTTCGCGCAACCTTATTTTTCAACGACAGGGCACGCAATTCCGCGAGCGCTTCGTTCTCACTTTTCGCCTTCGGCAATTCGAGCGGCCGATTCAGCCGGATGTTTTTCGGAACGGTGGCATCAAGCAGGGCGTCCAGATTTTCGAAGCCCAGCTCGCGCAGCATTTGCGCGACCTCGTCCGCATTTGGGGCGATATGACGATCGGCGAAAGTGGCGATGGCATTTGGCGTCGCGACGAAGTTATCCGAGGCCGATTTTTTCGTCGTTTTCGCCACCGGTTTTTCGATCGTCTCCGTTTCGCCCGAATGCATTGCAAAAGATTACGGAGCGCGATGGGTGCTTCAAGTGAAGCGCGCCCATGTCAACGGGCGAGATCCTGTGCTAAAAGCGCGGGTTCGCGGAGCTCGCCCTGCCGCGCGACATCGTATCCCTCTATTTGTAGCTTCGGGATCTCGAGCATGAGCATGAGCAGGAAGATGATTGATGGAGGGCGGAGCTGTGCGACGCCGAACCGACAGATAAGTTCCAGCAGCTTTTCCCCCTGCGATCAAGCCCGAAAGCGTTCGGGGTTTGTCCCACAGGCGAGATGGATCAGAGCACCTGAAAATACGAGTGAATATTTCTCTGTTGCACCTGCAACACTCAGATATTAACTCGGGCGAGTTTGGACGCACAGTGCGGATTGTGCCACGAATTAGAGCGAGTCGTACGTCTCTACTCCGTGCTCACGCAATTTTTTCCGCAGCATGGCCAACTGCTCGCGGTTTCGTGTTTCCACCGTGCACAGAACATGCACCGCTGAAACGTCCGAGCCGGCAAAGGCCCGATCGTGCATCACTTGTTTGATGCTGGCGCCGCTCGCGGCAATTTGCGTAGTCAAATCCGCCAATCCGCCAGGCCGATCGCTGATGACGGCGACGAAGCGCGACAGCCTTCCGTCGGCGACAAGGCCGCGTTCGATCACCCGGCTCAAGACGTTGGGATCAATATTTCCGCCACAAAGCAGAAGCACGACACGTTTGCGGGCAAGATTCCGGAGTTCGCCGGACAAGCATGCGGCCAAAGGAGCGGCAGCAGCCCCTTCAACCACGCCTTTTTGCAGCTCGACGATGCGCAAAATAGAAAGCGCGATTTGTTCCTCGGTAACGATGACAGATCGATCAACGCGCGACTTTGCGATCTCGAATGCATTTTTGCCGACTTGCGGAATGGCCAAACCGTCGGCCAGCGTCGGTTGTATTTCGATCCGCGTCGGTTTGCCCGCTTTCAACGCCGCTGAGAAACTTGCGACGTTTTCCGCTTCGACCGCGATGATTTTCACTTTCGGTCGCTTGGTTTTCACTGCCAGCGAAACGCCTGCGATTAACCCGGCTCCCCCAACCGGCACGATCACCGCATCGACGTTTGGAACTTGCTCGAGAATTTCCAAGCCCATTGTGCCCTGACCAGCAATGATCGCCGGATCATCGTAGCCATCAATGTAGGCCAGTTTATCTTTCGCCGCGATTTCGTGCGCGCGGGTTTTTGCTTCCGCAAAATCTTTGCCGTGCAGGACGACTCGGGCGCCGAGTTTCTGGCAATTGCTCACTTTGATCAGCGGCGCATGCTTTGGCATAACGACGGTCGCGGGCACACCCAGCAATTTGCCCTGGTAAGCGAGGGCTTGGCCGTGATTTCCAGCAGAAGCTGCAATGACGCCGCGCTTTTTCTGGTCGGCGGGCAATTGTGAAAGAACGTTGCGCGCCCCGCGTTCCTTGAAACTTCCTGTGCGCTGCAAGTTGTCGAACTTGCAGAAAATTTCCATTCCGGTGAGCTCGCTCAACGGAATCGAAGGCAGACAGGGGGAGTAATAAACTGCATCTTTGCTACGTTCGCGTGCTGCTTCGATGTCAGCGAAACTGACCACGCGGTTTGCATACACCGCGACGAAAGATGCGCCAACGATTTCGCTACGAGCTATTGAAGGAACACAGACTTCTCTCCGAGCTGTATGGCTCTACGAGCCAGAAGCCAAGTCTGTGCGCTCGGCAAAGTTCTACTCCGCTGACGTTTGGTTGAACGAACAGGGGGGAGAATCCCCGCTGGAGGCACAGGCCACAGGCCCCGTGTTCCGTTCGATCAGGTCAAAACAACCGCGTCAAGTGACGCCCGTACTGTTTCAGCCAATTGTTGAGGATCGAAGGGCTTCGATAGAAAAGGCAGTTCGCTAGATGGAGTGCCGATGGTCGTCATTTCGGGCAAATAACCGGAGGTCAGCAGAATTTGCGTCGAAGGGCTGTTGATCCGCATCCAATCAGCAAAGTCGCACCCGCTCATATCAGGCAGCACTATGTCACTGACGACGAGATTGATGGCGGTATTCTCAATCAGACGCTTGGCTTCGTCGGCACGGAACGCCTCGAGGACGTTGTAGCCGAGCATGCGCAACGTCCTCACCGCGACGTGCCGCACGCTAATGTCGTCTTCCACCACCAAGATGGTTTCGGTGCCGCTTGGCAATTTCGGCCGCTTTCGATAGGCGGCCGCAGGAGGCGCGGCAACCTCAGGGAGATAGATATACACGGCGGTGCCTTTTGCGTGCTCACTCTCGACAGTGATGTGCCCGCCGCTCTGGCGAACAATTCCGTAGCAGGTAGCGAGGCCGAGCCCGCTGCCGTGACGATCACCTTTCGTGGAAAAGAACGGTTCGAAAAGATGCTCCTTCACTTCCTCGCTCATCCCCATGCCGTTATCAATCACGCTAATGCGGACATATTTGCCCGACGGCAGTTCCGGCAGTGATTTCCCATTTGTCGAAATCGTCTCCGTTTTCAATACCAGTGTGCCTCCAGCCGGCATCGCGTCGCGCGCGTTAACTGCGAGGTTGATGATAATCTGGGTGAACTGATCCGGATCGACTTTGATGTGTTTTTTTTCCGGCATCAGCTCGCAGAGAACGGATATGTTTTCGCCGAGCAGTCGCAGGATGGAGCGCTCGAGATTATGAATGAGCATGTTTACCTCCAGAATGCGCGGTTCCAGCGGTTCGCGACGGCTGAAAGTAAGAAGCTGCCTGGTCAGTGAGGCGGCCCGCCCGGCGGCACTGCGAATTTCGCTGAGATATTTTGCGCCGGTGCCGCGGCCCTGAACTTCCGCCACCAGCAGGTCGCTGTAGCCGAGAATTGCGGTCAAGAAATTGTTGAAGTCGTGGGCGACGCCGCCGGCCAGTTGACCGAACGCTTCCATTTTCTGGGAATGTGAAAGCTGATGTCGCAGTTGTTTGCGCGAGGTCACATCCATGAGCGTGCCAACCAACCGCACGGCGCGACCATTTTTGTCGCGCACAAGCAGTGCGCGCTCCAACAAGTGAAGGTAGTGGCCTTTGGCGTGTCGAAAACGATATTCGCCCGACCAATGCTCCGCTTTGGATTTGATCGCCTCGCGAATAGAAGCTGCAATTGTGGATCGATCGTCGCGATGAATCTGCTGTTGCCAGAAAGCGATTGTCTGACCTGATCCGCTCGGGGAATAACCGAGGAGGGAATCGAGACCTTGTGGCCAGGTGAGTGCGCCGCTGGCGCACCTTTCGTCGCAGCGGTTTTCCGCGAAGTCTGCCGTTGGTTCTCATTGCTTTTACGCTGAGACGAATTTTTTCCGGCCGCCTCTTGTTGCCGCCGCGTTTGGATGTGAGTTGCCGTGGTTGCTCGCATTCGCCGCGCCGGTGACGCCCGTATCTAGAAAAAGCTAATTCTGTGCCGCTAATTCAATTGGAGGGGATTTGGGGAAGGGGGCATTCGATTGAAAATGGAAAATGCGGTCGTCACTGAAATTTATGGAAAACATGGCGGCCGACTCATTCTTCCTCTCAAATCAGAATGCGCTTTTTATCAACGCGAAATCTTCAGCGAGAGCAATGCCAGAATCCTCGCGGCGTCCGTTATTTGCCACCCATGAACTGAATCGCGCGATTGTGACTTTCTGATCAACGACTAACTGTGCGGATGCCTTGCCATCCAAGAGTGGCCATGTCGTTCTCGTGCTCAACATGAAATGTTAGTCGAACATATTTCGCTTCGACGCCGAGCACCGAGACACTGAAGAGACGTTTGCGTTTGAATGAAGTTGCGCCGTCCACCGGCGTCCATTTGTCGCTGTCGGCCGAAAGTTTCTCGTTCGACACCGCAATTCTCAGTTCGCCCCGAGCCGTGGTATTTTCGTTGATAAAAGTGAAGCGATCGAGCGGTGAACTCCGCACGAGCGAGATAATAAAGGTAGTGTCGCCTTCAGGCAGCGAGCAGCTAATGGTGTCGTTGTCCAGGGTCAGAATGTTCTTCTCCGTTTGGCTCATTTGAGCGGCGTTTCGCGTGTCGTCGGACGTGGCGCTGACTGTCGATGTCCACCACACTGCGGAACTTGTCGTGGCCAGAAGCAGAACGATTACACGCCAAAGCCTCAACATACGTTATTGTTCCAAAGCTTAGACTGCGCCACGCTTCTTATTTTTTTGGCAGCCTTTCTGGCAAAGAACTCCCCAGCGAAATCCTTCTTTTCCCTTGAATTATATCGCTTCTCTGAGTAACCATCGGCAAGGCGGCCACGTTGAAGCTGGAATGTCAGTGGCTGCGAATTCGGAACCTTAACC
Organism: Verrucomicrobiota bacterium; assembly: GCA_003219125.1. Lineage (GTDB taxonomy): Bacteria > Verrucomicrobiota > Verrucomicrobiia > Chthoniobacterales > UBA10450 > AV69. The sequence goes on along the minus strand of QHPP01000080.1, from coordinate 13,872 downwards.
AAGTGCGAGATTTGCGTCGATTTGAGGGCGAGACGGCAAGGCGGTCGCGCCGCCTTTTGCTGGTCGATCTTTTAGACTCGGGCAACTAGTCTTAATGAGCCGGATCGTCCGTTCTGTCTCCCCTCGCGGCAAACGATTAGGTTTCATTTTGGTTGTTTCCGCATTATTCGGAGCATTGTCGGCCTTGGCCCAGGACGCAGTTCGACCTTCTCTTGCCGGCGAAGAAGCGGCCGAGGCTCGCCGTCAGGACATCGAGCACATTCCGTATAATTTGGTGACCGGCGCCATCAAATATCGCATCAGCGCAACCCTCGGCTTCGAGTATAACGACAACATCAATCTTTCTGAAAACAGCCCCGAGGGCGACTTCATCATTCACCCGCAAGTAACAATCAATGCTCTCTGGCCGGTCACCCAGCTCAATACCTTGCGATTGGATATCGGCCTCGGTTATGCCTTTTATCTTGATCACTCCAGCCAGGACACCAACGGCCTTCTTCTCTCCCCCGGCTCGCAACTCGCCCTGGACGTTTTCGTCGGCGATTTCCGGATCAACTTTCACGATCGCTTTTCGCTGCAACAGGATCCGATCAGCGAGTTGCAGCTCAGTAACGTGATTGACTATGGCCGTTTCGAAAATAGCGCCGGTGTTTCCGTCTTGTGGGACTTGAACAAGGCAGTGGCGACTCTTGGCTACGATCACTACCTCTACGTTTCAACCAACTCCGACCTCGATTACCTCGATCGTAACGCGGAGGTTCTAGTCGGGTCGCTCGCATTTACTTTAACCAATACTACCGGGGTTGGTCTGGAATCGAGTTTTGTCCATACCTACTACGACCAGAACGTGCTCAATAATTCAAATGCCGTCACCGCCGGCGCATTTCTCGAAACGCAGCTGACCAATTACATGAGAATACGCGTCGCCGGTGGTTATCAGATGATCAACTTCGATAACACCGGCTCTGTCTTTGATTCGAATGATCTGGACGATTACTATGCCAACATCCTCATTTCTCACCGCCTCAACGCCTATATCACGCAAACGCTCGCTGCCGGGCATGAAAGCCAACTCGGGGTGAACTCGAACTATATCACCCTGAATTACGTCCGGTATACCGCGACGTGGAATATCATTCGTAATACCCTCCTTGCGACCGAAGTATTCTATGAGAATGCCGATGACTCCGGCGGGTTTATCGACGAACACCTGCATCGTTACGGCGGCGCCATTACCATCGGCTATCAATTGACGCCGCACGTTACCCTCGGGTTGCGCTATCAATTTACGGAAAAGGATTCCAATGTTCCGTTCCGCGATTACACCCAGAACCGTATCTCCTTCGACGGCACTTACAGCTTTTAAGAATAGAGGGTAGAGGATGAAGGTCACTGCGTTCATAATCATTACCCTCGCGCTATCCAACTTTTCGTTAGTAGCCCAGGAAACCAGTCCATCCCCGACGGCAGCGAAAGCGCTTACACCTGATCTGCCAGTGACCAGTACCGTCATGCGGACCAATTCAATGAGTGTCCTTGACGATAAGAAACGGCTGGGGTCGAATGATTACGTTAGCTTTCGCGTAGTCGAAGATCGCGATGAGGAGTCACAGCACCTACGCGTGAACGACAATGGGGAGTTGGAGGTTCCTTATGTTGGCTTGGTGCCGGCAAAGGGACGGACCTGCCGCGAGCTGGCCTACGCCATCAAAGCCGCGCTCGAGAAGGAGTATTATTATCACGCCACCGTCATCCTCGCGATCGAGCGAGTGAGCGAGAAATCTCGCGGCCGGATTTACGTCTATGGCTCGGTCAAAGGCCAGGGCCCGCAGGAAATCCCGGCTGATGAAAGTTATACCGTGAGCAAGGCAATTATTCGGGCTGGCGGCTTCGGCGATTTCGCCAACAAACGGAAGGTGAAAGTCACACGGAAGAACGGTCAGGATTTTACCATCGATTTGAAACGGGTAATCGAAGAAGGGCGCACCGACGAAGATATGGTCTTACAGCCGGACGATCAGATCTACGTGCCGCAACGGTTGCTCAACATGTAGTATGAACCCGCCTCCCGAGCGACCTGCCGCGGCGCCGTGGTCCACCGCGTTTTTCACGCGGATGTATCGTTATAAATCACTCCTACTTCGGCGTTGGTGGATTCTCCTACTTACCATTTGCTGCGGTCTCTTCGTGGAGGCCTGGCTTATTTTTCAAACCCCACCCTCGTTCCAATCCACCAGCAAAATGATGATGGCCGGGAAGCTCAACATCAACCAGGGCCCGGTCTACAGCGAAGATAACGTCAACTTTTACGGCACCCAAATCCAGCTGATGCAAAGCGCGGAAGTCCGCCGCGGCGCCGTCGGCCTGGTCCGTTCCACTAATCCCGAACTTCAGCCCGTGCCAGTCGAGCTAAGCGTAGCACAACGTCCGCGCACTTCCATTTTCGAACTTCAGGCGATTGGTAGCTCGCCCGACTACACTCAGGCTTACCTCAACGCGGTAATGCAGAAGTATCTCGACTTCAAAAGAGGAATGCGGGAGGGCCAGACCAACACCTTTACTACAGGCATTACCGAGCAGTTAATCCAAGTCGAGAAAGATTTACGCGCGGCCGAGGATGAAATGCTTGATTTTCAAAAGCAAAACAACATCGGATTTATTCAGGAAGAAGGAAATAGCGCCGCGCAGTACCTGGTGAAATTGAATCAGGATTACGCGCGTCTGAAAACTGAATACGAGCTGCTCGAAAAACTCGATCTTGATCAGAACCTTGATCGTGGAGAGAAAACGGAAAGCTCGCCGGGCGCGTCACCTACCGATCAAGTAGGGATGCCATTTTCGGATGTCGGCCCGGAAGGCGACTATCTGAAGGCGAAGCAACAAGTCCAGTTGCTCAAAGCAGAACGCGACACTCTTTCCCAGGACCTGCGGCCGAAGCATCCCAAAATCATCAAGTTAAACGATGAAATCTCTAAGCAGGAGAAGTTGATTGAGCTTTTCCGTTCCGACGCCGTCGAGAAGCTCGAAACCCGGCGCAAATCCATTGGCAAACAGATGGAAAACTTGCAGGGCAACGTCAAGGAATGGGAAGTAAAAGCGCTCGACCTCAGTCACCGCCTCGCACAATTCAATCGTATCAAGGGCAAAGTCGATCGCTCGAAACTCCTTTATGACCGGCTAACGAACGACTTGAAGTCAGTTGATGTATCACAGGTAGTCGACAGCGGGGATCAAATCTCCATTATGGAGCCGGCGACATCACCGGTTTCCGTTCGCCCGGGATTACTAAAGAGTTTACTTCTCGGTTTTGGCGGCGGTGCTCTGGTCGGGATTATGATTCTCCTTCTGCTCGATCGTATCGACGATCGCATGGCTTCCTATGGTGAGTTTCAGCGTCATTTCTCGGAGAATGTGGTTGGCCAGATTCCGAAGGAGAAAGTCAAAGGCACAATGGCACTGCTGCAACCCGACGATCCCCGGCATATCTTCGCCGAATCCTACCGCAATATTCGCTCCTCCATTCTTTTTATGCCGTACGCAGGACCCCGCCCGAAAACCATCTTGGTGACCAGTGCGGTGCCAAACGAGGGTAAGTCCACGGTCTCGGCTAACCTCGCCATTGCCCTGGCCCTTTCCGGAGCGCGCACTCTTTTGATCGATGGCGATCTGCGCCGCGGCGTATTACGCGAACAATTCGGCAGTAATTCACGCGTTGGTTTTTCGGAGGTATTACAGCAGGAGGTACCGTGGCAGGAGGTTGTCATGCCCACGGCCTATCCGAGCTTGTTCCTGCTGATGCGCGGCAAAGCTTTAGCGCAACCGAGTGAACACTTGCTCCGTGAATCCACCGACCAATTCCTCAAGGAGATCTATCACCAATACGATTATATCATTATCGATAGCCCGCCCGTGCTGGCGGCTGATGATACTACCAGCCTCGCCCCAAAGATTGATGCCACCCTGCTCGTCGTCCGGCTTTCTTATACTTCGGCTCGGCTCACGAAGAAGGCATTCGAACTACTTTACAGCCGCCAGGTTAACGTGCCCGGCGTAATCCTGAACTTTGTCGATACTTCATTGCCAGAGTATTACTACTACCAGTATTCCGAATACTACAACCGGCCCGTGACTTCGTCGGCATCCGATGCGATCGCCCAGCATTCAAGCGACCAAGCCCAGTCTTTTTAGGTTGCGCTTCTGAGCCTCGAAAGCTTTCGGCGTCGAAGAACGTCCAACTAATTACTTGCCTCTGCGGCCCTGTTAAACACGAAAGGAGCTTGGACGACGTCTCGTCAGACGCTGTCAATTCTGCCGTTTCGCAGCGACGGCCTACAATCATCCGATTACGTGCGTCTAAATATACTTGTCAATTACGGCGCTTGGTGGGCATGCTTCTAGAATGAAAACGCTGCGCGTCGTCGTGATCGCGTTTTTGACGGCGATAGCGGGTGCGGTTCTCTCGGTCGTGGCTTCGCTGTATCTGACCGAGCTCTATCACGTTTCTAATTTCGAGGGTGGGCGCGGGATGCTGATCTTCTTTGCCCTAGCTCCGTTCGGTCTCACTGTTGGCTTCATCATCGGATTGATCGTCGCTCTGCGGCATCGTGGAACGGGATTCGGCGGATTTGCCCAAGCACAGGGGATTGCACTCGGAATTGCGATCGGCCTGACCGCGCTTGTTTCGGGTATTCTCTATCTCGGTGCCGATCATCCACCCAAACTGGATGGCAAAACACTTGCGCTCGAGTTCGAACTTAAGATTCCACCGGCCCTAAAGTTGCCGGTCCAGCAAAGCGAGCAAACGTTGCACGCCAGTCTTTATGCTAACAACCGGGATAATAGCTACGCGCTGCTTAATTACGACAAGAGTGCGACTCGGGATGGCTACGTTTTTGTTCCGGGGAAGGCATCGTTGCTCTCGCAAACCTTCAATCGGGATCTTCTCGTTTCAATCGAGGGCGAGGGAGGCGCCGGCCAGTTTATTAAGCTCAAGTTGCGGGCGAAACCGCGCAAGGAAGACGAAGCATGGTCGGAGTGGATAATGGCTGCGGAACGCACTGATCTTAGTCCGGTGCCGGACGCGGAAAGAATCGCGGTGCGTTATCGAGTGCAGCCAGAGGAATAGCTGCGGCGAGCGATCGGCTATCGCCCCAACGAGAAGTGGCCGATCCTGACCTTCGAACCTTTATTCTAGACATGAAACTCTCTTACAAGCGCTTTCTTTCTTTTGTGCCGCGATATTGCAAGATCCACAAGCCTCGACAAAAGCTCGGTATAGCTAATCCCAGAGGCTTCCCATAACTTTGGATACATGCTGATCGAAGTGAAGCCCGGGATCGTATTCAGCTCATTGAAAAAGAGTTTTTCGCTCGTTCGATCGAGCAACAAATCTACCCGAGCCATCCCTTCGCATTCCATGCTCAAGAAAGCTTTTCTCCCAATGTCCTGCACGCGTCGAATCTGGTCGGCGTCGAGCTTCGCTGGGATAATCAGTGCCGCGCCTTTTTCGTCGAGATACTTTGCCTCGTAAGAATAGAATTCATGGTTCGGTTCGATCTCGCCCGGAACGCTAACCAATGGATCGGCTCCTGAATCCGGATTTTCCAGCACCGAAAGTTCAATCTCGCGCGCATCTACAGCGACTTCGACAAGGACTTTCACGTCGTACTGAAACGCATTTGCGAGAGCGGTAGTTAGGTCACCGGCTTCTTTGACCTTTTGCACGCCAACGCTCGATCCGAGATTCGCCGGTTTGACGAAGACCGGATATCCAAGGTTCTTCTCAACCCGTTCTGCCACCTGCCGCTTTTCTTTCCTCCAGTGCTCCTGCCTCAGCGACACATAAGACACAATTGGGAGTCCAGCATCGCGAGCTAGTCGTTTTGCCACCTCTTTGTCCATTGCCACTGCGGATGCGAGCACTCCGCATCCAACGTATGGAACATCTGCCAGCTCAAGTAACCCCTGGATTGTTCCGTCTTCGCAAAGAGGCCCATGGATGACAGGGAAAACCACATCGATTGCCTTTGCCTCTCCGCTCCCGCCCAGCGAAATCAGAGCGCCCGTGGCTGCCGAGTCCGGCGGAAGGACGATTCTAGGCGCATCTTTGAAAACCGGTAGAGATTTTTTCCCCTGGATCAGAGAAACGTCGTTGAGATGCCAGCGGCCCTGCTTGTCAATCGCCACCGGCACGATTTCAAAGCGATCGCGATCCAAGTGGTTAATGACCGAGGCAGCTGATTGAAGCGAAACTTCATGTTCTCCTGATCGGCCGCCGTACAACACTGCCACGCGCAGCTTTTTCATATGTCTCAGGTTATGTGCGAGGTTGCGCTGCTCAATTCACGCCCGCGACAGCAACTGCCGCAGGACGAACTGAAGGATCCCGCCATGGCGGTAGTAATCGATTTCGATCGGGGTATCGATTCGCAACCTAACGGGAACTGAATCGCGCGCGCCGTTTTTCCGCTCGATCTCCAGCGTCACTGTTTTTCCGGGCTCAATTGAATTGGATAACCTCGTAATCGCAAAAATTTCCGAACCATCCAGATTCAGCGTCTGCGCATTTGTGCCTTCGGGAAATTGCAACGGCAGCACGCCCATTCCGACAAGATTCGATCGATGAATGCGCTCGAAGCTCGCCGCAATTACCGCTTTGACCCCGAGCAATCGTGTTCCTTTCGCCGCCCAATCGCGCGATGAACCAGTCCCATATTCGTGCCCAGCCAGAATGACGAGGGGCACATTCTCTTTTTGATACTTCATCGCCGCGTCATAGATCGACATCTGCTCGCCCGACGCAACTGCCGCTGTTCCGGTGGCAGGACCATAATATTTCGTTACCCCACCTTCCGTTCCAGGCACCATCAGGTTCTTGATCCGTACATTGGCGAACGTGCCGCGCGTCATCACCAGATCGTTCCCGCGCCGACTGCCATAACTGTTAAAATCCTCCGGCTTGATTCCGCGCGACATTAAATACTGACCCGCCGGAGAACTCGCCTTGATCGCCCCCGCCGGCGAAATGTGATCGGTAGTAACTGAGTCTCCGAAAATACCCAGGGCACGCGCGCCGATAATGTTTTCGATCTTCCCGACCTCCATCGAGAAATCTTTGAAGAACGGCGGTTCATGAATGTAATCGCTCTTCTCGTCCCATAGGTAAATGTCACCGGTGCTGGACGGAATTTCATTCCACTTCGGATTTTGATCGGCGAAATCGCGATAAAGTTTGCGGAAAACTTCCGGCGTAAGCGCGGACTGCATGGCGTCGCGCACTTCCTTCAAGCTCGGCCAGAGATCGCGCAAAAAAGTTTCTTTTCCGTTCTTGTCTTTACCGATCGGTTCTTTCGTCAAATCAAGATCAACCCGGCCCGCAAGCGCGAACGCGACCACCAGCGGGGGCGACATCAAGAAATTCGCCTTGATGTTCTGATGAACGCGCGCTTCGAAATTGCGGTTTCCGGAAAGGACCGAGGCCGCGACCAGATCATAGTCATGAATCGCTTTCTCGATCTTGGGGTGAAGTGGGCCGGAATTCCCGATGCAGGTGGTGCAACCATATCCGACGAGATTGAATCCAAGCTGATCGAGGTACGGTTGCAGTCCAGTTTTGGTTAGGTAATCCGAAACCACGCGCGAGCCTGGAGCGAGCGAAGTCTTAACGGCGGGATCGACCCGCATTCCGCGCTCGACCGCCTTTTTCGCCAGCAAACCGGCCGCCAGCATCACGCTCGGATTGCTGGTGTTTGTGCAACTGGTGATGGCCGCGATCAAAACGCTGCCGTGTCCGATCTTGCTTTCGCCATGATGAAATGGATCGGCCCCTTTCAAATCTTTCGCCGGATCGGGAGTTGGCCGGTTCGTCACCATTTCGGCTTTATTAAGTTCTTCACCTGGATCGATCCCAGGCATGTCGCCATCTCGCGGCGCGCTTCCATTTAATTGGACGAGATGCTTCACCGCTGGATCGACATTTTCTTTTCCATAACCGCCGTCCTTCAGCGGCTTTTGCAAAAGCGAGCGAAAAGTTTGGCCGAGCTCGGGGAGATTGATTCGATCCTGCGGCCGCTTCGGCCCCGCTACCCCCGGCTGGACCTGGCCGAGATCCAGTTCCAGATCGACGCTGTAATTGATTTCCCCCTTGCGCGGCATGCCAAACATTTGCTGCGCGCGAAAGTAATTTTCGAACGCGGCGCACTGCTCGTCAGTGCGACCAGTGGCACGCAAATAATTGACCGATTCCTGATCGACTGGGAAATAGCCGATGGTCGCGCCGTACTCCGGCGACATGTTGCCGATGGTGGCACGATCGGGCACTGGCAAGGACGCCGCGCCTTCGCCATAAAACTCCACAAATTTCCCAACTACCTTTTGTGCCCGCAACATCTGGGTGATGTGCAGGACGAGATCGGTTGCAGTGACGCCCTCCTTCAAGCGCCCGCTCAAATGCACCCCCACGACTTCGGGCGTCAAAAAATAAACCGGCTGCCCGAGCATCCCGGCTTCCGCTTCAATTCCGCCCACGCCCCAGCCGACAACGCCGAGCCCATTGATCATGGTGGTATGTGAATCAGTGCCAACCAAAGTATCAGGATAAAAGATTTCTGATCTCTGACCTCCGACCTCTGATTTCTGGCTTAAAACGCCCTTCGCGAGATATTCGAGGTTGACCTGATGCACGATCCCGATGCCGGGCGGGATCAATTGAAAAGTTTTGAAAGCTTGCTGGCCCCATTTCAGAAATTGGTAGCGCTCGCGATTACGCTTGAACTCCATTTCCAGGTTCAATCGCAATGCTTGGGCTGACCCGAAAAAGTCAACCTGAACACTGTGGTCGACTACCAGATCAACTGGCACCAGTGGCTCGATGATTTTGGGATCGCCACCAATGACTTGCACCGCGCTGCGCATCGCGGCCAGATCAACCACCAGCGGCACGCCAGTGAAATCTTGAAGAACAATTCGCGCAACTACGAATGGGATTTCTTCGTTGGCAGGCTTCCTGGCATTCCAGTTCGCTAAAGTCTCGACGTCTTTGCGGCGCACTTTTTTTTCGTCGCAATTCCGCAATACCGATTCGAGGACAATGCGAATACTGATCGGTAATCGTGAGATTTTTCCGACGCCTTGCTTTTCTAATTCTGGCAGCGAATGGAAAAATCCTTCACGCCCATTGCCGACGTCAAACTTTTGCAGGGTCTTGAATTCGTTGTTCACCTTACAATTTCTGTCATTCCGAGCGCAGTCGAGGAATCTCTAATTGTTCTTCAAAGCCAATGGTTAGAGATGTCCTCGACTTCGCTCGACATGACAAAAGGCATTTTAAATTCTTTGTTCATTTGCTAATCTGTCGTCCTGAGCGGACGCCAAGGATCTCTCACAACTTCACACGACACGTGTATCAGTGGTTCAAACTCCGATTGTGAGGTCCCCCGGTCCGAGCCGGACGGGCGTTGTCTGCGCGGCTCGGGATGACAAATGTTGCCGTCGCTCATCCTAGTTCCGTCAGCTTCGCTTTCACTTTGTTGAAATCGGGCACTACGCGCGCGTCGTCGTTGCAATCGACGTATCGAATTATACCAGCACGATCAATCACAAAGGTTGCGCGCTTTGGCACGCCGCTCATGCCAAGTCCGATCTGCGGAAGAAAGGACTCATAGATGGCGTCGTAGATGCGAGCGACCTTGTGTTCATAGTCGCTCAAGAGCGGCACCATAATTCCTTCCTTCCGGGCCCAGGCTTCCTGTGCGAACGGATTGTCCCCACTGATTCCATACACCGCCGCGTTCATCTCAGCGTAGGCGGCAAGGTCGGAGCTGACACCACACATTTCCGTGGTGCAGGTGCTCGTAAACGCCATTGGGAAAAATGCGAGCAAAGTGTTTCGTTTGCCGAAATTTTCGCTCAATGTGATCTGCTTCGGTCCATCTGCCGTTTTAGTGGGCAAAGTGAAATCAGGAGCTTTTGTTCCAACAGCGAGTGGCATGGCAGAATTTCAGTATAGGATCGACATGTAGCCGGTCAAAATAAGATCGAGAAGTCGGCTGAATCGTTAATTGCCGATTCACAATTTACGGATCACGATTCACCAATCCCATGGAAGCGTTTTGGTGGCTGTTTGCGATTGTGCTGATGGCTCTCGGACTGATCGGAACGGTAATCCCGATCGTGCCAGGAACGACAATTATCCTGGCTGCGGCGGTGGTTCACCGCCTGACGCTGGGTGCGGATCGCAGTCTTGGCTGGAGCGCGCTCCTCGCGATGCTGACCCTTACGTTTGTGACGTACGCAATTGACGCTGCTGCCGGCTACGTCGGTGCGAAACGCTTCGGCGCGACAAAATGGGGTCTGATTGGCGGCGTAGCCGGCGCGCTCATCGGACTATTTTTTGGGTTGCTCGGGCTCTTTGTCGGCCCGGTGATCGGCGCGATCGCAGGGGAACTTATTGGCGGCAAAGAAGTCATGAAAGCTGGTCGCGCGGGCTGGGGCACATTTCTGGGTGGCCTGGCCGGCGTCATCGCGAAACTCTTTATCGGGCTCATTATGATCGTGATCTTTCTGATGAACGTGCCATCGCCGTTATAAGGCGAGCTCCGCCTCTTCCGTCATCCCGAGCGCAGTCGAGGGATCCCGCCGCGCAAACGTAAAGGAAGCGCAATGGGATCCCTCGACATCGCTGCGGGATGACCAAAATTTTTCTTGCCCGCCTTCAAGCTTTGTAATACAAAGTAGTTTAATGAATGAACGCGACCGTGCGGAGGAACACCTCCGGGTCATTCGGACCTTGATGGAGCGCGCCACCATTTATCGCGCTATCTCCGCCCCGACCGCTCTGGCCGGCGGTGTGATCGCGATTGCGTTGACTGCAATCATTTGGATCCGTGAGCATCATTGGGCGGAGAACGCGCCGGAAGTGATGCGTCATATTTCTACTCGTGGCTTTGCTTTACTCTGGTTGAGTGCACTCGCCATTGTCATTGCCTTGAACACGTTCTTCGTCTGGCGAAAAGCGCAGCACGATGGCCGGCCTTTTATTTCGCCGTCGATGAAACTCGCGCTTCGGTCCATTGTGCCCTGCCTCGTGCTTCCGGCTGCGACCACCATCTGGTTTTTTTACGACGGCTATGAATTCGACAACGAACTTCTGCTGGTGCGCGTCTGGATCGGATTTTATGGGCTGGCTTTAATCGCCACTCAGCATTTCGCACCTCGGTCGCTTGTGTTTCTGGGCTGGGCTTTTTTGATGACGGCCGCGGCAATGATGGTGGCGTCGCGGCAGTTGGAATATTACGCCACACCGCTGGTTCCCAATATCGCGATGGGTGTCACCTTCGGCCTCTACCATTTGATTTATGCGGTGTGCGTCTGGAACTCGCCGGTACGGGCTGGCAGCAAATGAAAAATGCCAGACTTCGACAAACTCGACAAAGCGATTCACGAGAAGGGTCGGCTTTCCATCATGACCTTGCTGGCGACGCGGCCGGCCTGGTCGTTTCAGGATCTCAAAGCCGAACTCAACATGAGCGATGGCAATCTCATCACTCATCTGCGGACTTTGCACAAACTGGGATTGGTGGCGGTAACGAAAGAAATTCGGGATCGTCCGCAAACGAGCTACGCCCTCACGGCGAAGGGGCGCTCGGCCTTTCAGGAGTATTTGCGGGTGTTGGAGCAAATTGTGAAAGCCGGCAGAAAATAACAACTTTTGTCATGTCGAGCGCAGTCGAGACATCTCTAATTATTTTCTCGGGTAAGATAAGAGATTCCTCGGTCCGAGCCGGGCTAGCGTTTTCGCTCGGAATGACAAAGCGCGGGAAGGAAATGAAAATTTTTGCCCGAAAGCTTTGTGACACAAAGTGAATGAAGATCATTGTTGCGGCACATTTTGGAATCTGCTTCGGCGTCCGTGACGCCATCGCTCAAGCGGAAACGCTCGCCCGGGAAGCGCCCCTCACCATTCTCGGCGAGCTGGTGCACAACCCGATCGTGCGCGAGCATCTGCGCGCTCAGGGTATTCGCGAAGAACCTTCCGATCGCGCTCCGCAAACTTCCCGCGTCATGATTACGGCCCACGGCACTTCGGACCGGCGGCGCGAAGCTCTCACTAGGCGTGGCTTGGTTGTCGCGGATGGCACCTGCCCGCTTGTTCGATATGCGCACGAGCAACTCAAGCGACTGGTGCAGGCGGGTTATTTTCCGGTGGTGATCGGCCTGGGCAACCACGTCGAAGTCCGCGGTTTGGTCGGAGATTTTGCCGATGCCTTTGTCATCAACGAATCCGCCGACATCCGGAATCTGCCAGCGCGACCGCGTTACGGGATTATTTCGCAAACCACGCAACAAATCGATCGTGTTCGCGTGCTGGTCGCGGAAATCGCACGCGCGCATCCAAGCGCTGAAATTCGATTCGCGGACACAGTTTGCAAACCGACGAAAGATCGACAGCTCGCGCTTAAAAAGTTGATCGAGATGGCGGACGTAATCGTTGTCGTTGGGGGCCGCCAGAGCAACAACACCCGTCAATTAGTCGAAACCTGTCGCGCCGCCGGCAAAAGAGCGTTGCATATCGAACGTCCTGAAGAATTGGAGCCCGAATGGTTTCGCGGCGTCAATGTGGTCGGGCTCACCGGCGGAACTTCCACCCTGCCGGAAACAGTCGAGGCCGTACGTCAGCGGCTCGAAGAATTCCATGATTGAACATTTCAAGACGTTGTTACGCGGCGAGGTCAGCGCGATTTCACTGGAAAAGCCGGGATTGCATTGGTTTGCCACCTATTGCCTGGCGATTGTCGTCGGCTCGTCCGTTTACGGCGCTACCATCGGGCTTTGGCGAGCTCCGCTGCAATCAGTTTTCACTGCGCTCAAATTTCCGCTGTTAATTTTCCTGACTTGCATCGGCAACGGCGCGGTCAACGGAATGCTTGCGCAACTTTTCGGTTCCGGTCTTTCCTTCAAGCAAACCGCGCTCGCAATTTTGATGAGTTTCGCGATTGCAGCCGTGATTCTCGGCGCGCTCAGTCCGGTCACGCTCTTTGTTCTCTACAACGCGCCGCCGCTTGAATCGGCTAACGCGATCGTCGGCCACAGCATGATGTTGCTCACGCATGTCTTCGCCATTGCCTTCGCCGGGATCGTGGCGAATCGGCGCTTGCTCGACTTGCTGAGAAGAATGACCGGCCGCGACGCGACGGCCCGCGCGGTTCTATTCAGCTGGCTCGGCGGCAATCTTTTTCTCGGGGCGCAACTCGCCTGGAATTTGCGGCCTTTCATCGGCTCGCCTGGTCTAGCCGTGCAATTTCTCCGCGATGATCCGCTTCGCGGAAATTTCTACGAAGCAGTCTGGCGTGCGTTTCGACATCTCTTTTTCTGACAAAAAACCAAAACCGAAACAATATGAACCCACCACCACTTCCATCAAAGCAACCACCACTATTCGCCAACAATTTCGTCTTCGAGCCAATGCCGAACGTAGAAAACCCAGTCAGGCTCCTGGAAAGTTTGTTGAAGCATCCGGGACGCGTTGTTCACGAGCTGCATCAAAAGCAGGCGCCAATTCTGGCTGGCTGGCTGCTTCTTTTCGGGATCATCGGCATTGCGATTTACGGAACAGTTATCGGCGCGCAATCGGGCGGGGCGCAAATGTGGATCGCACCAGCCAAGCTCGGAGTGGGCACTTTGCTGGCGGTGCTGATTTGCTTGCCGAGCCTTTACATTTTCACCTGCCTCGGCGGGATTGACGCACAACTGCGCAGTGTTTGTGGCGCACTTTTCGCGGCCGTTTGTTTAAGTTCGATTTTGTTGATCGGTTTTGCACCGGTGGCGTGGATTTTTTCGCAATCAACCGACTCCATCGCTTTCATGGGGGCGCTT
>QHPP01000079.1 GCA_003219125.1 Verrucomicrobiota bacterium | reverse complement strand
CGGCTCAGGTCGTAGACGAGCGAGGCGGTTTCCTTGCCGTGCTGGCTGAAAAAAGCAAACGGATCGCTTTTTAAGAAAATCGCGCCACCTCCGGTGCGGATCTCAAATTTGTAATGCGCATCTTCACCGATACCGGGAATGAACAATTCCCAAATGCCGCTGCCGATGAGCTTGCGCATGGCGTGAACGCGGCCATCCCAGCCATTGAAATCGCCGACCACACTCACGCGCTGTGCGTTCGGCGCCCAGACCGCAAAATAAACACCGTTGTCGTCACCGATCTTGCGGAGATGCGCTCCGAATTTTTCGTAAAGACGCCAGTGCTGGCCTTCGGCGAAAAGATGAACATCCACTTCGCCCATGATCACGCCAAAGGAGTAAGGATCGCGCGTGATCTGTTCGCTGCCGTCCCAACGTTTGATTTTCAGCGTGTAAGGAACATCACGCGGGCATTTCTCGAGCGTGGCCTGGAAAAGGCCGTCGCCCTGAATTTTCTCCGCTGGAACAACAGATCCATTGTTGTCGAGTTTGATTGAAACCTCGCGCGCATCGGGGCGAAAAACGCGGATCAAGACATCGTCACGGAGTCGATGCGGCCCGAGAATGCGAAAGGGATCCGGGTGCGCGCCCTGAAGGAATGCGCGCAGCTCTTCGGTCATGAGCACGGAAATATCGAATCGTTTCATCAGCGAGAAGGGCATCTTAGAACGTATCGATAAAAAGTCATTCTTGGCTGATGGCGGGTGAAAAGGAATCCTGTCGCTGCGCCGACCGCTTGCGCATCCTTGTCATTCCGAGCGGAGGCGAGGAATCTCTAATCTCGAAAAGGGGTTCCTCGATCTTGCCGGACAAAAATGGTAAGAGATGTCTCGACTTCGCTCGCAGTGACAAAGGGTGAGTGCTCGAGATGGTGGGGGTGCGCTGCCAACTGATTTTTTTGACCGCCCTTTTGTCATTCCGAGTGCAGTCGAGGAATCTCTAACTATTTTCGATGTCACGGGACTATAACTTCTGGGTTTACATCGTCACGAATGAGCATGATGGGGTGCTCTACATTGGAATGACCAATGATTTGGCGCGCAGAATTACCGAGCATCGTGCCGGAGAGATCCCAGGTTTCACAGCCGACTACCGCTGTTGCAAGCTGATCTATTACGAGCATTGCACGGATGTGCGGGACGCCATTGCACGGGAAAAGCAGCTGAAAAAATGGTCACGAGTAAAGAAAGTGGCATTGATTGCAACTCTAAACCCGCGGTGGAACGATCTCGCACCAGAAGTCCTCGGAGAATAGTTAGAGATTTCTCGACTTCGCTCGACATGACAGAAAAAGTCGACCGCCGCTGCCATTACTAATACGTGGAATATTTATCATTCCGAGCGTAGCCGAAGAATCTCCGATTCTTAGCAGACGGATGTTAGAGATGTCTCGACTTCGCTCGACATGACAAAGGAGTGCTTGATGGGAAAGCGGCGCCTCCGGCAGTTCCTGCGCGATTAAGTTTGTTTTTACATCGTGCCGTTTCTAATTTCGCGCGCGATGCAGCGTCTTCTTCTCGCCATCGTCGTTGTGCTGGCGGCTTTGCTGCTGGCCCGCGATCCTTATGTCGAAAAGGCAGATGCATTTTTTCTCGATTGGCTGTTGCGAAATACTCCGGCATCCCGCGATCATGTGCCGCTGACGGTAGTCGAAATCGGAGACGGGCCGATTGTTGAAACGCAGCCTAATGAAAAGGCGCCGGAGAGTTCTTCCGGCTCGGGCAGTAGCGGTGCGATCTCGCCGCTCGAATTCGCGCTCTTTTTCCAGGCCATTCTGGAATACAAGCCGACCATAGTTGCGGTCGAGCCACTCTTGAAATGGCGCGAGCGAGACAAAGACCAGGAACAGGTTTTTCTCGATCAGGCAATGCGCGTTCCCAAACTGCTGCTCTCGGCCGAGCTAACCTCGTCGCCTGACCCGGATGCGCCACCCACCGAGATACCGGGCTTCGTCCACGTTAGCGGGCGGCGTGGAGACCTCCCTACCTTCACCGGAATTCAGCGTGAACCCGATGAAGATTTGCGACTGATCTCCTCGCTCGGTTATGTCAACCTGCCGGATGAAACGGCGACGCGTGTCCCGTTACTTTTTAACTATCGTGGCGAAGTGATCCCGGCCTTCGCTCTACAAGCGTTCTTGATCTGGGCACGTATTCCAATGAGCGAAGTGCAAATCGAAATCGGCTCCCAGATTGCGTTGCCAGGCGGTCGCAAAATTCCAATTAACTGGGACGGCACGCTGACAGTGAATCCAAATTCATCGAAACTCGGACGTCGTTTCGGCTTGAACGAGTTGCTTCTGCTCGCACAACAACGAGAAAAAGAGTCGCCGCTGAAAAGCCTGCATGACGAATTGATTCTTGCGCGTACCCCTTCCAACATGCTCGCACCGGCCGACGTTTTTGCCGCCACCATTGCTAGCTTGCAATCCAATCATTTCGTCCGTCGCGTCAGTGTGCTGTTTGACTGCGCTGCGGTTTTGCTCATCGCACTGTTCGGTTCGCGCGCCGTCCGGGCCGCGCGGATCGACGTCATCCTGGGTCTGATCGCTTTTACCGCGGCCTATTGCCTGATCGCCTTCACGGTAATGGCGCGTTACACTATTTGGGTTCCCGGGCTTGTTCCGTTGGGAACAGCCTGGTTGCTCGGTATCCTTGCCTTAGGTTGGCCGCGGCCAAAACATCGAGCTCAGGCAACCGACATCGCCGCCTCGCCACCGGTGCCCTAGCACGATGAATCCACCGCCAGAGTTAACTGAAGAGCGAATCACACGCCTCCATGGTCAGGGAATGGTCGATCTGCACTTCGATTTGCCAATGTTCTTGTACGACAACCGCGCCCGCAAAAATGTCCTGGCGAGCGATTTTCTGCCGGAATTGGAGGCGGGCGATATCGGGACGTTAGCGGCCGGCATCTATATTGAGGATCAGTACGTGCCGGACAAAGCGTTAGAGGTAGCGCTCGGGCAGATAGCGCGAATATATGTTGAGGTGGAACGCTGCGATCGATTCGCGATTTGCCGATCGTTTGGGGAGATCAAACGCGCGCGTGAGCAGGGAAAAATTGCGCTACTGATTGCGATGGAAGGGGCCGAGCCGCTCGGCACCGATCTTAATTTGCTTCGCATCTTCTATGAACTGGGGCTGCGTGTGATCGGTCTTACCCATGCGCGCAGCAATGCCACCGGCAGTGGCGGCGTTTTTGCGCCGACCGGATCGTCACCCAAAGGGCTGACCGGCTTCGGCTGCGAGCTGGTCCGGGAATGCGAACGGCTCGGCCTGATTCTCGATCTTGCGCACATCAATCCAGCGGGCTTCGTCGACATTTTGGAAAACACCGCCGGGCCCGTGATCGTTTCGCACACCAACGCGCGCAAATACTACGACATCGAACGCAACGTCAGCGACGAGCAAATTAAAATGATTGGTGCGCGCGGCGGGGTAGTCGGAATCAATTCTATTCTCGTTAGTTCAAAAAAAGAAAATGCTACACTTGATCGCTATGTCGATCACATCGCCCACGTCATAGACCTGATCGGCCTCGACGGCGTCGGTGTCGGTTTCGATTTCCTCGAATTCATTTACCGGCGCTGGTCTGAAGATGAGCGTGGGAAGTTTCACCAAAAGTTTCCTAACGTGCATTTCATTCCCGATCTCTTGCATCACGGCCAGGCTCGAAATTTGACGGCCAAGTTGATCGAGCGCGGATTCAACGACGACCAAATCGAAAAGATTCTTTTCCGAAATTGGATGCGAATTTTTGAGGAATTACTTTAGCTACGGGCAATTGAGTCGGTCGCGCCTAGCTACTCTTCCTCTTCCTCCTACTCTTAATCTTATTCTTATTCGGATTCTTAGAATGGGAACAGGATTAGGATTAAGAGGAAGATTAAAATAGTTCACCCGGTATGAAGTTCATCAATCTCACTCGACATACCGAGATCGGCGCAAACTCTTACTATCTGGAGAGTGGTGGCACGCGGTTGATTCTCGATTGCGGGATGCATCCGAAAGATGTGGGCGAAAATGCGCTGCCGAATTGGAAGCCAATCGAGAGCCAAACAATTGACGCAGTTCTTATCACTCACGCGCATCAGGATCACATCGGAACGCTCCCGGTATTGATGCGACACCAGCCCCATGCGCGCATTTTCATGACGGAAGCGACCAGCGAAATCGGCTCTCTTCTTCTCCATAATTCTGTGAACGTGATGACGCGGCAGCGTGAGGAACTGGGACTCACGATTTATCCACTTTTCGGTCATCGCGAAACCGATCGCGCCATCGACCGATGGCATCTCTGTCGATATCGACAGCCTTATACCATCAGGGGTGATCGGGTCCGCGATGACGACGCGATAACTTTCGAGTTTTGGGACGCCGGACACGTTCTCGGTTCGTCTGGAATCCTTTTGCGCGCGGGAGGGCGGACGATCTTTTATACCGGCGACATCAATTTCGATGATCAAACGATCACGCAATCGGCGATTTTTCCGCAAAGCGATATCGACCTTTTAATCATGGAGTGCACGAGGGGCGATAATCCCGAGCCGGCTGGTTGGTCGCGCGCTTCAGAAGAAAAAAAACTGGCGGACGCGATTGAAGCGACCTTCAGGCGCGGCGGCTGCGCCCTGATTCCGGTTTTTGCGCTGGGCAAAACGCAGGAAGCGCTCGGGATGTTTTACGAATTTCGCCGCCAACAACAATTAGACTTTCCGGCCTACATCGGCGGACTCAGCTCGAAAATGACGGAGGTATACGATCGCCGGGCCAATCAAACGCGCCGACAATGGCCGCGTCTACAGTTAATGCATGATGTCGCGCCGTTCGTCCTGAATGGGCAGACCATCAACGATGCTCCCGCGCGCCCCGGCCGCGTTTACGCGCTTTCCAGCGGAATGATGACACCAAAAACGCTTTCCAATATTTTCGCGCGCCGCCTGGTCGAAGTTCCGCAGCACTCGATTTTGTTCGTCGGCTACGCTGATCCGGAATCGCCCGGGGGAATTTTAAGGTCGGCCAAAATCGGCGACAGCATTTCGCTCGATCCCGACGAGCGGCCACAAACCTTGCGCTGTCATATCGAGCAATTTCAATTCAGCGCGCATGCCTCGCGCGAATCGCTCATTGCCTACGCGACAAAACTCGCGCCGAAGAAAATCTTGCTCATCCACGGCGATCCACCGGCGGTGGAATGGATGCGGGGACGACTGGCAGGCGAGTTACCAAACTGTAATGTGGTCGTGCCGACGCCGGGAATGGAATTCGAATTGTGATGGGGGAGCGCAGGCTGCCAGCCTGCAGTTTTCGGCAGCTTGCCGAAAACGATTCGCTGTTTGCATTCCTGTTGTAGCCACGGCTCTGTGAGCCGTGCCCGCGCGCCTCACAGAGGCGCGGCTACAAATGAAAATCGCCTCCTGGAATATCAACTCATTACGGAAACGCCAGGGCCGTTTGCTCGATTGGCTGTCGAAAGAAAAGCCGGATGTCGTTTGCTTGCAGGAAACAAAGTGCAGCGATGATCAATTCCCCGAGCTGGCGCTGTCAGCCGCAGGTTATCGCTGCGTTTTTCACGGCCAGAAATCTTACAACGGCGTTGCGATTCTTTCTCAGCACGAGTTACTTGAGCGCGAAGCAGCTTTGTGTAGCGAGAGCGACGATCCGCAGGCTCGGGTGATTGCAGCGACGATCAACGGCATGCGCGTATTTTCCATTTACGCGCCAAATGGTCAGGCAGTCGGTTCGCCTGCGTTCCATTACAAATTGCAATGGTTCGTTCTACTGCGCGATTGCGTCGTGGAGGCGCAAAAATCTTTTCCCCAGGTGATTGTATGCGGCGATTTCAATGTTGCGCCGGAAGATCGCGATGTGCATGATCCCCGCCTTTGGCGCGGTGCCATTATGTGTTCCGAGCAAGAACGCACCGCTTTTCGCGCCCTCGAACAAATCGGTTTGCGTGATACCCTTCGCATTCATCATGCCGAAGGCGGTCTTTTCAGTTGGTGGGATTATCGGATGCTGGCGTTTCAAAAAAATCGCGGACTGCGCATCGACGCGATCCTGGCAAGCGAATCATTGGCCGCACGCTGCACCGCCGCCGGAATCGATTTCGAAATGCGCAAAGGCAAAGATCCGTCCGATCACGCCCCGGTGTGGGCAGAGTTCTCCGACGTTGGAACATAGACTTTTAGTCTGTGCGCCCAGCGCAGTTGCACTGCGCTGCAAAACCCAAAAACACAGCCGACAGAATGTCCGCTGGGCGCACAGGCAGGAATGCCTATGTTCCATGCGCACCGCTCTGGGCGGAGTTTTCTCCTTTGTCATCCTGAGCGGAGCGCAGCGAAGTCGAAGGATCTCTAACTATTTGTCTGCGCGAAGAGGTCCTGTTCTGACACGCAAGTCGCAAGCGCTGCGTGAAAAAATGCCGCCACGGGTTTGTGACTAGTTAGAGATTCCTCGACTGCGCTCGGAATGACGGATAAGAGCTTAGATAACATCGCGCGACGGAGCGCGCGATCCACCTCGCCCTGAATTTCATGAAAGAGCAACTCCGCGTTTCAAATCCGCCACCGAAACCGCTCATGATTTGGGATGGCGAATGCCATTTCTGCCGTCGCTGGATTGAACGCTGGCGCGAAATTACTGCGGGCGAAGTCGAGTATGCGCCATTTCAGGAAGTCGCGGAACGGTTTCCAGAAATTCCACGCGAACAATTCCAACACTCGGTTGTTTATATCGATAAGACCGGTCACGTTTTCGTCGCGGCGGAAGCAGTTTATCAATCGCTACGTTGCCGCCGTTCCCAAAAATGGCTGTGGTGGAGCTACCGGCACATTCCTGGTTTCGCTGCGATCTCTGAATTTGGGTATCGTCTTATCGCGCGGCATCGCGGGTTCGCTTCGGCAACAACGCGATTGCTTTGGGGGGGGAATGTGCGGCCGCCGACTTATTTTTGGGCGCATCGCTGGTTTCTACGCGCGCTCGGTCTTGTCTATTTGATTGCCTTCGTTTCACTTTGGATCCAGATCGACGGTCTCGTTGGAGCAAACGGCATCTTGCCAATCAGCGATCAATTGTCGCTCGCACGCGGCGAGATTGGATTCAAGGCAGTCTGGATTCTACCGACACTCTGCTGGTTTAATTCGAGCAACACCTTCCTCCATTGTCTCTGTGGCAGCGGCGTCCTGCTCTCGCTCCTGCTGATCTGTCGAATTGCTCCTGCTATTTCGTTGAGTGTTCTTTTCGTTTTTTATCTCTCGCTCAGCATTGCTGGCCAGGCGTTCCTTGGCTTTCAATGGGACATCCTTCTGCTGGAGACTGGGTTCCTGGCGATTTTTTTTGCGCCCTGGCAGCTTTGGCCGCGGTCAGCGACTGCGGCTGCAGGATCGGTTTCTCCGGTCGCGATGTTTCTGCTCAAGTTCCTCCTTTTCAAACTGATGTTCATGTCAGGCGTGGTGAAATTGACCAGCGGCGACACCGTTTGGGGATGGATCGATCACTCCTTTCATTGGAGCGCGTTAACCGCGCTTGATTACCACTACTGGACTCAACCGCTGCCGACCGTCTTCGCCTGGTTCGCGGATAAACATCCCGAATGGTTCAAGAAATTCTCGGTCGCCTTTTGCCTCGTGGTCGAAATTATCGTTCCGTTTTTCATTTGGGCGCCGCGGCGGCCCCGTTTGATCGCAGCAGGTTTGTTAATCTTTCTTCAACTCGCGATCGCCATCACCGGCAATTATTGCTTTTTCAATTTGCTCACGATCGCACTTTGTCTTTTGCTCATCGATGACGCGAGCTGGCGCGCTGTAGCCACGGTCGCTGGCCGCGGGTCTAAGGACAATGTACGGATTGCCGCGGTCAACGACCGCGGCTACAACTACGCTCCTCTTGCGGCGCTCATCGTCACTCTGCCGCTGAATCTTTGGCTTTGTTACACCTCCCTAAAGCCGGAGGCTGAGTGGCCGAAGCCGTTGCTGATGCTCTATGCACGCATCGAGCCGTTCCGGATCCTGAATGGTTACGGACTTTTCCGGGTGATGACGAAAGAGCGTCCGGAAATTCAAGTCGAAGGCAGCGCCGATGGAATCGATTGGATTTCCTACGAATTCAAATGGAAACCGGGCGATGTAAATCGCGCGCCGCGCTGGTGCGCGCCGCATCAACCGCGATTGGATTGGCAAATGTGGTTCGCGGCCCTCGGTGGTCGGCGACAAGAAGCATGGTTCGAAAATTTCATGGTTCGCTTATTGCAGAATCAACCGGCCGTCACGCGATTGCTCGCACGCAACCCATTTCCCGATAAACCGCCGAAATATGTTCGCGCAATTTTGTTCAAGTATCAGTTCACTACTTCGGAAGAACGCCGAGCTACTGGTGCGTGGTGGAAGCGTCGTGAAATCGGCGAGTTTTTTCCGGAAGCAACGTTGCGCCGGTAGGCAGTTCGGTTGAATTTTCGACGCTCACAGGCATTTTAAGGCATGCCGAAGGAGGCGCAGATCGTGACGGAAGGGACCGTGACCCAGGTGTTGCCGGGGACAATGTTCCGCGTCGATCTGCCCGGCCAGCGCAATGTCCTGGCTCATATTTCGGGTAAAATGCGCAAGCATTTCATCCGTATCGTGCCAGGAGACAAGGTGTCGGTCGAGCTGTCGCCATACGACTTGACGAAAGCGCGGATCATTTTCCGCGAGCAATAGAAGCAACAAGGGGCAGCGTCTTTCAGTTGCCGTTTTTGAACAGGCGGTTTGGCCTCCGAGCCGCCGCACCTTGTTGTAGCGATGGTCGTTGGCCGCGGCTTTTGTAAGCGCGGAAGGCAGCCGAGTTTCGTTTAAAAATAACGGGATGCGGAAAGGTTTGCGCGAGGGCGCTCGCGACCGGATAATGCCGTAAACCATTAACCATTTGGAGAAAGATCATGGCAGAAGAAAAATCGAATGAAAGTGGCGTGCCGAGCAGCGCGCAAAACAAACTGGAGAGCAGTAAAACTCATGCGCGCCGCGCCGCCGAAGACTTGAAATCTGCGGCGACGACGATGGCGGAGGATTATCGCGATAAGGCTACTCAGGCTTGGGACGACGCGAAAGTGCGCGTCCGCACCTTGCAGGAGGATGGGGAAGATTACGTGCGCGAAAATCCCATGAAGGCGGTTATGACCGCCCTCGGGATCGGATTTGTTTTGGGCCTGATCTTCCGGCGCTAGGCCGTGCCTCATGGCTCGCGCGAGCGCGAGAGTGCGCAATCCGGCTGGACACGCCGGACTAATCGACAATGCGATTGGGCTGGTCAGCGCGTTGTTTGCCTATGTTGAGACTCGAGCCGCGCTCCTCGCGGTCGAGTCGAAGGCGCTGCTGCTGCAATTAGCGGCAGTTGTCGCCTTCGCTCTGGGCGCGCTCATCGCCGTCGTGTTCGGATACATTTTTATTCTGGCCAGCCTGATTGTGGGCATTTCCCACCGGAGTGGGATTTCGTGGACGTGGATCGCGCTCGGCGCCGGATTGCTCCATATCGCCGTGGCCGTGGTTTGTGTATTGCTGGCGAAGGCCAGATTGACGGGACGGCTTTATCCCGAAACGCGGGCGGAATTAAAGAGAGATCAACAATGGCTGAAATCCCTCGGAAAGACCGGGCCGCAATAAAGAGCGATATCGCGCTTTCGCGAGATCGGATGGCACGTGAGCTAAGCGGGCTGCGCTACGAACTGGATTTTCCACGTAAGCTCAAGAATTCATTTCGCGATCAAACCGCGATCTGGATCGGAGCGCTCGCGGCTGTCGGTTTACTGATCGTGATCGCGCCGGCGCGAAAGAAAAAGATCTACATTCGCGCGAAAGACAACTCCAAAGAAAACGGCAAAGGCTTGTTGGAGGCAGGAGCGCTGGTTGGCGTCTTGAAATTTGCCGCGACTCTGCTTCGTCCGGCGTTGATGAAATTTGTGACCAGTAAGATTACTGGCTATTCAAGGTCAAGATCGCAGGCAACGCGGTGATTTTCTATCTCATCTATCGCGATGACGAGTGGCGATCGGAGGGCGGAGCTTTGCGACGCCACTTAGATTGACGGGCTCGTAGAGCTTGCCCCTCCAATATCCGCAAACCCGACTCCTTCCGGAGCACCGATTCCCCGCCTTTTCGGTTTACCTCGTCGCACTGCGGATGGCATGATCATAGTGCGCGATGAGTGCTCAATTACTACGTCACGTTGACGAATACCTCGCCGTCGGCCAGGAGGCTGGCGCATCCGATATTCACCTGGGGGTGAATGCGCCACCGATCTGGCGTCTGCATGGAACATTGCAGCCAATCTGGCCGGATGCGCCGCGTTTCAAAGCGGAACAAACACAAAAGTTAGCCGACGCGTTTCTGAACGATACGCAGCGTGAGCTGGTGAAGGAGCGCGGAGACGCCGATTTCGCGTACGCCAATAGTAAAGGAAGATATCGCGCCAGCGTGGTGCGCCAGCGTCTCGGCACCGATATCGTTTTTCGCATCATCAACGCCCGCGTTCGGACGATGGACGAACTCGGTCTGCCCGAACACTTGAAAGTGCTGACGCGCTATCATAATGGCCTAATCCTCGTCACCGGATCGGTCGGGAGCGGAAAATCGACGACGCTGGCCGCACTGGTGGAGCAGGTCAATATCGAGCGACGCGAACACATCATTACCCTGGAAGATCCGATTGAATACGTGTTCGAAGCGAAAGGTTGTCACATTACCCAACGCGAAGTACACACCCACACTCGCTCCTTCGGCGTGGCATTGCGCGGAGCGCTCCGCGAGGATCCTGATGTGATCATGGTTGGCGAGATGCGCGATCTGGAAACGATTTCGCTGGCCATCACCGCTTCAGAGACGGGCCATCTTGTGCTGGGAACTCTGCACACCGGCACCGCCGCGCGAACGCTGGATCGTGTGCTCGATGTTTTCCCAGTCGATCAACAAGAGCAAATCCGCATCATGATCAGCGAATCTTTGCGCGGCGTCATTAGCCAGCAGTTGATTCCGCGCGCGGACGGCACGGGAAGGGTTCTTGCGATCGAGACCCTGACCAATACGCCGGCCGTCTCCAACATCATTCGCGAAGCGCGAACATTCATGCTGCCCGGAATTATCCAAACCGGTCGGAAGCAGGGCATGCAATTGATGGATGATGCTTTGATCGACTTGCACACACAGGGCTTAATCAGCGCCGAGGAGGCTCTTGCACGCGCCGATCAAAAACAAATCGTGCGGCAACACATTAAAAAATGACGAAGCTCGAATGACGAATGACGAACTAATGACTAATGACGAAGTACGAGCCACCGCGCTCGAGGACCGTTTGTCATTCAATTTTCGTCATTCCTTCGTGCTTCGTCATTCGTCATTCGTCATTCAGCCATGGCTTATTTAGATCAGTTTCTTCAGGCGATCGTAGCGAAAGACGCCTCCGATCTGCACATCGGGGAAGGGCAGCCGCCCAAGATGCGGCGGCACGGTGACGTCATGGCGATGCGCCCCGAACCGGTATTGCGCGATGAAGCAGTCCTGATGTTGAGCGAAATCGCCGGTCCGGCGAACTGGAAAATTTTCGAAGAACGCGGTGATCTCGATTTCGCCTACGAGATGGACCAAGCGTCGCGGTTTCGCTGCAATTTCCTGAAACAATCGAAGGGGTACGGCGCCGTCTTTCGCTTAATTCCGACCAAGATCGCCTCGCTGGAGGACCTTGGAATACCAACTGTGGTGAAGGAATTTGGCAATTTGCGCGGCGGACTGGTGCTTGTGACCGGGCCCACCGGTTCCGGAAAATCGACCACGCTGGCGGCGCTAATTGATTACATCAACATCAACTTTGCGCGACACATCGTGACGGTCGAAGAGCCGATCGAGTTCGTTCATAACAACAAACGGAGCATCATCACCCAACGTGAAGTGCCTGCCAATACCCGCTCCTTTCCGGAAGCGGTCCGCGCGGCGTTGCGCGAAGATTCCGATGTCGTGCTGGTGGGTGAGATGCGCGATCTGGAAACGATTTCGCTGGCGCTAACCGCGGCGGAGACGGGCCTGCTCGTTTTCGGAACGCTGCACACTAACAACGCGCGCAAAAGCGTCGATCGCATGGTCGATGTTTTTCCCGCGAGTCGTCAGCCGCAAGTGCGAACAATGCTATCCAATTCCCTGCGCGGGGTGCTAGCGCAATTGCTCTTGAAAAGGTCCGATCGTTCGGGACGTATCGCGGTTAACGAGATACTCATCGCGAACGCAGCGGTCGCGGCGATCATTCGCGAAGGCGCAACCCAAAAACTGCAGGACGTAATTATTTCTGGCCGCGCCCAGGGAATGCAGTTCATGGACGACGCCATCTTTGCGATATTGCAGAAGGGCATTGTTTCGCCGCACGAAGCGTTCATGAAGGCGATCGATAAGAATCGCTTCAAACAATACCTGCCCGCGGAAGAAGCTGCTTTGGGAAATGCCG
>QHPP01000209.1 GCA_003219125.1 Verrucomicrobiota bacterium | reverse complement strand
TCTTGGCCGACTTAGGAATGAATCCCGCGGCGTTCAACGGCATTTTCATGATCGCGCGCACGCCGGGACTGGTGGCGCACGTTATTGAAGAGCAAAGTCGGGAGAAACCGATGCGCCGGATTGACCCGGTTAATCACGGGTATGATGGTCCGGGACCGCGATCTCTAACCACGAATAAACACCAATAAACACGAATTTATAAAACGATTCGCTCCCACTCCAATTTGGCGTGCTTGAAATTAAGGATAACTCCAACACGCAGCTTCGTGATCCGCAGATAGTTCAACATCAATCCACGTTCGTGATAAGTGATTCGGTCGATCACCTTTGTATCCACGATAACAGCATCAAATGCGATCAAATCGGAAATGAAGAGGCCGACCTTGTGTTCTTTGTACAGGACATCGAACCAAGGTTGCTGCCGGAAGGGGATATTTCGCAGGCCAAATTCAACTGCCAGCGCATTTTCGTATGGCTTCTCAAGCAGCCCGTGACCAAGCGCGTTAACCCGCATTTTTCGCTAGCCCAACGAAAATTCGCCCGAGAGGCAGCTACTTCACGGGCAGTAGCTGGGTTAACCCAGCCCCTTCCACCAATCTAAGCATCAATCCAAATCCTAATCCTCGGACGGCTTTCTGCATACACTCGAACTCATTCGCTTCGAAGGGGCTGCTCGGCTTCCCGCCGAGCGGATATGAAATATCCGGGTTACGAACCTCAATAGCACAGCCGACAATTTGAAAAACTTCTTCTTTAGCCAACAACCTTCCGTTATTCGTGTCCATTAGTGTTCATTCGTGGTTAATCATGAAAATACTTACCAGACACCCGTTGGGTAAAAGCGGAAAAAATATCGACAAGCAAAAATACGAAACACTTAAGAGGGCTATCTTGTCAGCTCTGCGAAGTAAGGAACTCACTCACACCGAATTGTTCAAACAGCTGAACAAGAACTTAAACAAGAAATTTTCAGGGAATATCAGCTGGTATGGAGAAACGGTGAAGCTCGACTTAGAAGCGAGAAAAATAATAGGAAGAACTTCTTCAAAGCCTCAGAAATATCGGCTGAAACCGAGGTAATCACCATGAAAGCAAACGAACCGGCCGTCTATGGCGTCACTAAAATCGCGCAACTCTTTCCCAGCATCAGGAAGATCAAGAAAAAGGCGCTGCGCGAAAAGGTGGCGGCGGTCTGGAGCGAGGCCATTACCACGGGCTGTGGCGGCAAGGGCTGGACCTTCGCCGAACTGCGCGCGGTCAAGTTCACCCTGCTGGCCGGCGACATCAACATGAAGTTCGTCGAGCATCTCAATTGCTGCGCGCGGCAGTGCATCGCCATCGCCGATATCCTAAAGAAATCCTTCCGCTGCAGCATCCCCATTCAGCGGGACTATCTCATCGCGGGCGCGCTCCTGGCCGACGTGGGCAAGCCGCTGGAGTTTGATAAAGACGCTTCCGGCAAGGTAATTCAGGGAAAATTCGGTCAACAGGTGCGGCATCCGTTCAGCGGCGTCGCGCTCGCCTACAAACACGGCATTCCCGGCGAAGTTATGCACATCATCGCCACCCACAGTCACGAGGGGGACAAGGCGGAGCGTTCGATCGAATCGATCATCTTTCATCACTCTGATTTCGTCGACTTCGATATCGCCAAGCTTTTGGGAAAGCGCGCCGCCAAGAAATGAGTTAGCATTCCATCCCACCGTTTTCGCGCGAGCGTTGTAGCCGGGATCGGCGATCCCGGTCAATGCCATGATTCGGGTGTCCAAACTGACATCACCGATGCCGGCTACAATCGCCTGCTCGCGCCGCTGGACGCGCAACCTACGGCTGGATAATTTAAGATAATCAACATAGGCCCCACACTAGATGAGGGGATTGCGGAAGCGCCGCGCTGCGCTTCTTCAACGAGCGTCTGCGCATCCTGTTGGCCGGCTTGATTAGCAAGCGGGTATTCGGCGGCGGACGCATCCGGCGCTCCTGCGCCAGATCGAAAACAAGAGTGCGCCTACTGCAAGGAGACCGGCGGCCCAGGTGGATGGCTCCGGCACTACCGCGATGCCATATGGGCCATTCAACCCAGAAACCAGCGAGGAGTTAATGGTCGCCCCGGTGATGGCGTTGTATTCGCCAATCCTGCCGTTCGTATTGTTGATGACAAAGAGATTGCCTCCATACAGCGCGATGCCTGCTGGATTACTCAACCCCGAGATGAGCGAGGAGTTAATCGTCGCCCCGGTGATGGCGTTGTATTCGCCAATCGTGCCGGCAGAATAGTTGGTAACCCACAGGTTTCCTCCAGACACTGCGACGCCTGCTGGGCCACTTAAGCCCGAGACCAGCGACGCGTTAACCGCCGCTCCAGTGGTGGCGTTGTATTCGCCAATTGTGCCAGCACCGGTGTTGGCGACAAAGAGATTCCCTGCGGACACCGCGATCAATTGTGGGCCACTCAACCCCGAGACCAACGAGGCGTTGATCGTCGCACCGGTGGTAGCGTGAGGCGTTAATCGTCGCTCCGGTGGTGGCGTTGTATTCGCCAACCGTATTGGCAAAATAGTTGCCGACCCACAGATTTCCTCCAAACACCGCGAGGCCTACCGCGCCAGACGAATTATATGAGAGCAGCGGGGCGTTAATCGCCGCCCCGGTGGTGGCATTGTATTCTCCAACCGTACCGTTATTGTTCGTCTCATAGATTTGTTGCCCGCGAACGGTTCCGGGCATTGCCCAAAGCGCGGTACAAGCAGTTATGCTACTAACAATAATTAGTCTAATGTTGGTAGTGATATTCATAGTAGTTTCCCTTCGAACCGAAAAGAGAAGTCATTTCAGCGGTTGCCCCGCTGCAGTTAGCGCCGGAACGGCTGGCCTATTCGATTGAATGCGATGCTGCGCCTGTTAACGAACGAATAGCAAGCACGAAATCAAGAGTAATTTTGTAAGATAATGCCTTACATCCCTGCTCACGGGTGACCCGGCTTAGCCATCCATTTGCCCACAGTCATCATCGCTCCCCTCGTCCAGTCGATTATTTTCCATCACGGCGACTTCGTGGATTTCGATATCGCCAGGCTTTTGGGCAACCGCGCGGCCACGAAATAATTGTTACGCACGAATCACGCTAAAGCAGATCGCAGGCGCTGTAGCCGGGATCATCGATGCCGGATTCAACCACTTTCTCAGTTCAACGGCGAAATCGGATAAAACAATCCGCTTTCCAGAAGGAAATTGATATGGGAGTCAGGCGCTTTATTTTAGCAGGAAGCTGATATGGGCACCACGCTGGTTGAGAAGATCGCGGCGCGACACGCTGATGGACTCGCTCCCGGCGCGACCGTCCGCGCGGGCGATTTCGTTTCGATTCGGCCGCGTCATGTGATGACGCATGACAACACCGGCGCAGTGATTCCAAAGTTCGAGCAGATCGGCGCGACGGAGATCGCGGATCCGGCGCAGCCAGTATTCGCCATCGATCACGACATTCAAAATGTAACGCCGAAGAATCTGGAAAAGTACGCCAAGATTGAAGCGTTCGCGCGTGAACACGGAATCGATTTTTACCCGGCGGGCACCGGCATTTCGCATCAGGTCATGGTCGAACAGGGCTATGTTGTTCCCGGGGCGATGGTCGTGGCGAGCGATTCGCACTCAAATTTGTACGGGGCCGCAGCAGCGCTGGGCACGCCGGTGGTGCGGACTGACGCGGCGAGCATTTGGGCCACCGGAGTGACCTGGTGGCAGGTTCCAAAGGTGGCCAAGATGCTGTTGAAAGGAAACCTTTCGCCCGGCGTTACCGGCAAAGACGTCATCATCGCTTTATGCGGGCTCTTCAATAAGGATGAGGTGCTCAATCACGCCGTGGAATTCGTGGGCGATGGAGTAGCGAATCTTCCCATGTCTGCGCGTATGACCATTGCCAATATGACAACCGAGTGGGGCGCGCTGGCGGGGGTATTTCCATTCGACGAAGTGACCGTGGATTATTTGCGTTCGCGCGTGGGCGAGTTCACGAATCCGAAACGACCGGGAAGGCGCGGCCCTACGAGCCGTTCTGGTTACACCAACGCCGACATCGACGCGTGGTGGAAAAACCGGAACGAATTCAGCGCCGACCCGAACGCGGAATACGCCATTGAACTGGAACTTGATCTTGCCACGGTAGTCCCTCATGTATCGGGTCCTAACGAGGTTAAGACGATGGTATCGCTTCCGGAAATGGAGCGAAAGCATGTGCCCATTCAGAAGGCATATCTGTTGTCGTGCGTGAACGCGCGCTTTGAGGATCTGCATGACGCCGCCGACGTGGTGCGAGCGCGCGGCGGACACGTCGCCGATGGAGTTGAATTCTATCTGGCCCCGGCCAGCGCCGAGGTGCAGGCCAAGTCCGAAAGAAACGGCGATTGGCAAACTCTCCTGGGTGCCGGCGCCATTCCACTGCCGCCGGGTTGCGGAGCCTGCATCGGCTTGGGACGCGGTCTGGTGCAAAAAGGCGAGACTGCGATCAGCGCTACCAATCGCAATTTCAAGGGCCGTATGGGCGATCGCGACGCCTACGTATATTTGGGTTCGCCCGCCGTGGTAGCGGCCAGCGCCCTGGCTGGATTCATCTGCGCGCCAACAGATTTCACCGAGCGCGCCGCCGGCACGTCGATTCGGCACGCCGAAAAGAAAACGCAGGCAGCAGGCTCGGTCGAGATCATTGCCGGTTTTCCGCCAAGTGTGCGCGGTCGCGTTCTCTTCGTCGATAAAGACAATTTAAATACCGACGGCATTTACGGCAGCAAACACACTTACCGCGACGATATGACGCCGGAAGAAATGGCGGAGGTAACGTTTGAAAATTACGATCCAAAATTTAACGAGCTCTACCAAAAAGGCGACGTCGTGGTCGGCGGTCTCAATTTTGGCAGCGGCTCAAGTCGAGAGCAGGCAGCCACGGCATTGAAATTTAAAGGCGTTCCGTGCGTGATCGCCGCCAGTTTTTCCGAAACCTACAAGCGCAACGCGTTCAACAACGGCTTTGTGGTGTTCGAGTGTCCCGAGCTCGTAACCCATTTACGCGCCACGCTCAAAGATCGCGCGCTAACTACAGTCGCATCGGAAATTATGATTGATTACGGCAGATCGATCCTGACCTTTGATGGAAAATCATTCGCTTTTCCGCCGCTCAGTCCCGCCGCTCAAGATTTGATCGTGGCCGGCGGCGCCGAAAATCTGGTGGCCAGTCGGCTGCGTGCGAAGTCGCAAAACACTGCCTAATTTTGTAGTTCTCATACCTGATGAAGGCGGAAGTAAGAGAGAATTATCTCGCCGCGTCCGAGTTCGTCGCAGCCGCAGCGAGCTTCGCATCCAGCGAGTACGTTTTGCCCGCGCCCACGATGAGTAGAAAAAGCAAACCGAACCACATTGCCAGGTCGGTGCGCCCCTCGTGAATCATGCTGAAGAATCCGTAGCGCGGAAGTTTTGTAAGAGAAAAACCCCAGAAACCGTGGCCGAGCAAAATGGGAATCTTTGTCGAAACAATGGCTACGCTAATATCAACAAGCAGCAGGATCGCCGCGAGCCGCGTCAGCAAACCGATAATCAGGAGCGCGCCGCAGACTATTTCGATTGCTCCGACGAACGGACCCATGATGTCCGGCGCCGGAATTCCGATCTTGGCGAAGCGGGCCGCGCCGAGGTCGCCTGAATAAAGAAACTTTTGGATTCCTTCTGTCAGAAAAATTCCGCCGACAACGACCCGAATTAAGATGGTGGCATTGGGAGCCTGGGTTGCGAGCAGGCGGCGCATGTTCAGACTTTTGGGGTGAACTGCGCGAGGTCGTAAACGCCGAGCTTCTTTTCGATGCCGGCAACTTTATCAACCATTTTCTCAAAACCGTCTTCGCCGAAAAGTTCGTGTTCCTTCTTCTCAAAATCTTCTCCGAGCGAATCGTATTCGTTCTTGCTCACGACCTTGCGGAACTCGGGAAAGAGAATCGTGTCCTCACGCGCCTCATGCGGGTTGTACATGCGGATGAATTGCCGCAAGGAATCGGCAAGTTTGCGCCGGTCGTCTGAATTCTTGAGCGCCTGGCGGGTCGCGAACTGCATTGTGATATCGGTCACTTTGCGTCCGCTTTGATGTTGCTGTAGCAAGACATCGACAAGATCGATAAGTTTGCCAGCTTTTTTGAACCGCGGAAAAAGAAAATCTTCTTCGAGCTTCTCGTGATAATCCTCAATAAAATTGCGGATGATCTTCGCCGAATCCATAACAGTTTCCGGCGGCAAATCCTCGTTCGCTTCGATCCGCCGGATGGCTTCGCCATAAACAAGCAGCACGCGCTTTAATACACCATGCTCCCGCATCAAATCTTCCGCGGGTGAAACTTCCTCTTCTTTGTCCCCTCCTCTCTCTTCGGTTCGGCACCAAACAAGCCGGCCCGAGCGAATGCCGAGCCGGCAACAACAACACCGCCCCTTCATGAGAAATTTTCTGCGAGACGTAATGATATTCATAAGATAGAGAAGTTCTCCTACGATAAGAGCAAGTGTAGAAACAAAACGCGATCCCTCGCGATCGCGGGCGAAGGTGTCGAAAATCTGGTGGCTAGTCGGACTTCGCGGAAAGCCAAAAGCAACCGCCGCCAGCCGTCGCGGACTTTTGTTCCTAACATTCAGCGAGCCGCCGAATGCAACACGCCATCGGCGTGCGCTCCCCACACTGGGGAATCGGCCGTCATAGACCGCCGCTACAGGCACTGAGCTTGCGAGCCGCATTGCTCGCCGATAGGGTCGGAATTCAAATGGCTAAATACAAAATTGCGTGGATGCCTGGTGACGGAGTTGGGCATGATGTTATGGAAGCGGCGCGACTCGTGTTGGATCGTTTGGGCCTCGACGCTGAGTACGTGCCTTGCGACATTGGCTGGGAGTTTTGGTGCAAGGAAGGGAACGCCCTGCCGGACCGCACAGTAAAGGCTTTGAAGGAAACCACCTGCGGTCTTTTCGGCGCGATTACCAGCAAACCGCAATCTGAAGCTAAGGAAGAGTTAACTCCGGAACTCAAGGACAAGGGGTTGGTCTACTTCTCGCCCATCGTAGGGCTGCGCCAAATGTTCGATCTGCATACCAATATGCGACCTTGTAAAAGTTATCCAGGCAACCCGTTGAATTATCGCGGGAACAAGATCACCAATCCCAGCGGAGAAGACGTCTCGATCGATCAAGTTGTGTTCCGTGAAAATACCGAAGGCATGTACGGCGGGGTCGAGTTCTTTCCGTTGCCCGAGCCAGTTTATACCGCACTCTGCGCGAATCCGAAAATGAAGAAGTGGAAAGACAAGGCAGGCCTTGAGAATATCGCGCTTTCCACCCGCATCATGAGCAAGCAAGGTTGCACTAACATTTGCAAGCAAGCCTTCGAATTCGCCAAGAAGAGCGGCCGCAAACGCGTCACGCTGATCGAGAAGCCAAATGTGCTGCGCGAGACCGGTGGCTTGATGATGCGTTGCTTCAAAGAAGTGGCCAAAAATTATCCGGACATTCGCGCGGATGACGCGAACATCGATGCGATCTGCATGTGGATGTTCAAGAATCCGCAGGATTACTCCGTGTTGGTAGCGGAAAACATGTTTGGCGACATCGTCAGCGATTTATGCGCAGGCCTGGTCGGGGGACTTGGGTTCGCGCCCAGTGCCAATCTCGGCGATAACTATGCCGTCTTCGAACCAACGCACGGCTCGGCGCCAAAATATGCCGGGCAATACAAGGTCAATCCCATTGCCATGCTCCTCACCGCCAAGTTGATGCTCGATTGGCTCAAGGAAACCGAAATGGCTAGCCGTCTGGAATCGGCCGTTGCGCGCGTCATTGCCGAAGGGAAGGTGCGCACCTACGATATGGGCGGCAAAGATTCTACTCTCGACGTGGCCGAAGCCATCGCCGAACACGCTAGTTCGTAGTCTCATTGGAAAGGGAGAGTAGAAGTAGTTGGCCCCCGCCGAGTTAATATTTATTCGGCAAACTGGCCGAACGATCGATCCAATAAATCGGCTGGCTCGTTGACACCGGAGAGCGAGATTCGTACGCTTTAAGTGGCATTACCGGGATTAATTCACCTTGCAAGCTAACGACGATTATGTGCTGAAAGTGCTCGAAGAGATCGGGCTGGTTTCGCGCAAGCAAATCGCTCAGGCACGCGCGAAACTTAATGGCGCTCCCGGCATCGTGGATGTGTTGGTCCGTGATGGGGTTGTTTCGGCCGATGACATT
>QHPP01000208.1 GCA_003219125.1 Verrucomicrobiota bacterium | reverse complement strand
GACATCGGGAGAAAGCGATGCGGTTACGGGAAGTGGACCGAGCGCACCGGCCACGAAATGTTGTTCGCCAGTTTCGTTGCTGACGCGATCGGCTGCTTCTCGCGCCATGCCAACAGCGACGCTATTTATCTCGCGGACCGTATCGCGCAGATCAGCATCATGAATGACATGCTGGAAAAATTCCGGATCTTTGCGGCCATTGTTTGGTTTGCCGGCAAAAAGAAATTCGCACAGGCCGATTGTGGTCGCACTGAAAGTATTGGTCTCAATCACATCGGCGCCGGCGCGGAGATATGCTTCGTGTACGCGCTCGACCGCCTCCGGTTTCGTTAGCAGCAAAAGTTCGATCGCACCTTTGAGGTCCTTGCCTTTCCAATCGCGAAAACGTTCGCCGCGATAGTCCGCCTCGGTCAGGCCGAGGCGCTGCAAAGTCGTGCCCATCGCGCCGTCGAGGATGACGATGCGCTTCTGCAAAAGTGCGGGAAAAGGATGGGATGCGTTTGACACAAGAGGAAAGAAACCAGTTTTCGTGCTCTCTTCAACAAACAAATTGACGTATCATGATACGTAGATGCGTTGTCCGCCCTGAACTCATACTCCTGCTCATGCTTCGTATAATCGTGCTCGAATCCAATCCTCTCCGGACTGCGATAGATCCTGGATGCTGTATGCTCGATCCTGGACACGAGCCGCGGCCGACGACCGCGCTTACGGCTCGCAATCGCTCAGGAGGGAATTGAGCTCCTGCAAAAACGATTTGCCGGTTTGGGCCAGTCTTTCTTCGAGCCGTTGCGTACAATTGCAATCGCAGCACGCCCAAGGCTCGGTCCCGTTTTCGTGACGACAATTACGACGCGAATGCGCGTCTTTTACCGACAAGAGATCAAAATATTTCTCCCAATAGGGCGCTCTTCTTCCAGTGGCGGATCACAAAAACAAGTTTCCGCCCAATGCGCCTCGCCTTTAGCATCGATGCGTGCCATTTGCATGTCGTACCAGTACTCGTCGCCCGCGATTGAACCGCGACCAAGAGTGCGATCTGCGATCGCCTTAGCCAACGCGCCCGCGCGTCCTGATTTCACTCGGCCCTTCACCAGATAACGCATTCCAGAATTTACACGCCACACGCGTGCTTTCCACCTCGGCGTGATTTCACGTCGTATTTTTGCCTACAGCGGCTTGATGAAATGGCCATGATAAACTTCGTCTCGTTTGCCGATCCCAGCTGTCGCGGAACTCGTTGAACCGCAGAGGGATTTGATGTGACCTGAGAACGAATCACTTTTTCATTTACAATACGGGGGAGATTTACCATAATCACCAGCGCTCGTAATAATGTCCCCAGTTTTAAGCACAGGTACAAAAACTGCACAGCGAATCGATTCGAATCCCTCGTAGCGGCAATCGTCGCCGCTAGGACAGCGCAATCCCCGGGGAGCTTATGGAGTTAACGATAATTAAATGAGAACAACGCTAATTGGGTGGCTGGAAAAGAATAACAAAGCTTTCGTCGCGCTTCTCGCCGCTGGCGCCACGCTGGCGATGGCAACGCTGCTCGATGGTTCAAGTTCTACCCAGGTCGAGCAACTTGGTCCACTTGCCATTCCGCGTACGGGACACGCTGCGACCGTCCTGGCCGATGGCCGCGTCCTCATCACCGGTGGGCGCGACAACGCCGGGATTATTGTGGCTACCGCAGAAGTCTTTGATCCCGCGAACCAAACGTCAACCGCCATCGGCGTGCTCAATACTCCCCGCATCGATCACACGGCAACGCTCCTGACCGATGGCCGAGTTCTTATTGCTGGCGGCACCAGCGCGAGTGGGGCGCTAACCTCCGCCGAGATTTTTGACCCGGCAAATCCGGGCGCGGGTTTTCGAGTGCTTTCTGCCACGATGGGCGCCGCGCGGGCGAGACACACCGCTACCCGGCTCAATGATGGCAGAGTGCTCATTGCCGGCGGTGATGCTGATGGCACCGCGGAGATATTTGAGCCGACGGCAGAATCATTTTCCTCGACATTATTGGCCATGGCCGCGCCGCGAATTGGCCAGACCGCCATTTTATTTTCCGACGACAGCGTTTTGCTCGCCGGCGGTAACACCGACTCGATGGAGTATTTCAGCGCTACGGATCAAAAGTTTACGCTCGATCTCCAAAAGATGACGGCGGTTCGCACCGGGCAGGAGGCGATCGCGCTTGACGATACCCACCTGCTTTTCTTCGGCGGCGATACCGGCAACACGATCGATGAATTCAATTCTTCAGCCGATGCGATCACGCTCAAGGGCACCATGAACGCGCCCGCATCCAGCGCCACGCTTCTGGCCAACGGCAAAATTCTTGTGCTGCGCTCGGATGTAGCCGGCCTCTATGCACCAGACGCGATCGATCAGAGCTCAGCTTTCATTCCGTTTGATGAGACATCGGTTCCCGGCAGCACGATGTTGCGGCGCAAAGGGCAAACCGCGACAGAACTTTCCGGGGACAAAAAGATCATAATCGCTGGCGGCGAGAACGCACAGGACCAGCCGATGTTGCAAATTGCCGCTTTTAATCCGGCGCGTATCTGGACCGATAAAGACGATTATCAACCCACTGACCCGGTCATCCTGAGCGGATCCGGTTGGAAAGCGAACGAGAACATTTATCTCTTTGCCGTCGATTCCGAGACGAACCAGTGGACTTACGAAAGCACGATTACCGCGGACGCGAAAGGGGAATTCTCGGTCGATCCCTACTTCATAGTTCAACTACGACAACTAGGCGCCCTGTTTCACGTCACTGCGATGGGTGCTCAGTCGAGCATGCAGGCGGCTGTTGAGTTCACTGATGCCGGCATCAATAAGGTAACGGTAGTTGGAGCCCAGACGCCGAGCCCGGTCGTGCCAGGCAATAGCGTGAGTTATGGCAACACAGCTGCCAATTCCGTCAATGTGACATTCAATGGCAACAACAGCACCTGCTCTGTCACTCTAAGCGCTTCGGGTCTTCCTGCTGGGGCTACAGCTACGTTCACGCCGAGTTCATTTTCATCGACTGGCGCCCAGATGAACTCACTGCTCACCGTCGGTACCACGACCGCTATTGTTCCCGGCACATACAACTTTACCGTTACGGCGAATGCTGGCGGTAATTGCCAAGGCAGCAACGCATCTACGGGCGCTACGCTAGTAGTCGCCAACCAGCCAGCAAAATACGTAGTCACCTCGAGCGACAGCAACCCGGTGGCGGGGACTGCGGTGACCATCACGGCGCAATTGGCCGATGCTGGCGGTCTCCCCGTACCCATCGCGGGGAAGGTAGTGACTTGGAGCAAGACGGGATCCGGTGGTTCATTTTCGTCGGGAACGAGTACTACCAACACGAACGGCATAGCTACGGTTTCGTTCACCACCGGCACTACCGCAGGGACTGTCTACACGGTGACTGCCACGGACAACAGCAGCCCCACCAATTTCACGGGCACCAGTGGCAACATCACTACGAAAGCAGGTGCTGCGAGCAAGCTGTTGTTGAGCGGTTCTACGGTCGACTTGGCCGCCGGCGCAACGCGGCAGCTCACAGCGACGATTGAAGACGCAAATAACAACCTTGTCACTTCAGGTTCGGACAGCGCGCTGAGTATAATCTTTGCCAAGACCGGGGGTACTGGCACGGTAACGGGTCTTGGATCAGCTACTGCGTCAGCAGGTGTAGCGACGCTAACCGTGACCGGCAACCAGGCCGGTTCGATCACAATCACGGCATCGGCCACAGGTTCAGGCGGTGCGTTGGCGGCGGGGACCGGTAATCCAATCACGTTCAACATTGTTACTGGCGCTGCGAGCAAGATCGCGCTCAGCGGTTCCACAGCCAACCTGACAGCAGGCACTACGCGGACGCTAACGGCAACGATTCAAGACAGCGTCGGCAATACGATTACCACCGGTGCTGACAGTACATTAAGTGTGACGTTCGCAAAGACGACAGGCACTGGCAGCGTGACGGGCGGCTCGGTCAATGCCGTAGCGGGCGTAGCAAACATAACAGTTACTGGCGCCACCGCCGGTTCCGTGACGATCGGGGCGTCAGGCGGTTCATTAGCAGCAGGAACAGGAAACCCGATCACATTTAC
>QHPP01000207.1 GCA_003219125.1 Verrucomicrobiota bacterium | reverse complement strand
CGTAAATACATTGCAGCGCGATGGGGTCTTTGTTCCTTTCTTCGGTCACCTTGCCTGCACCACCCGTTCCGTCGCCATGCTGGCCTTGCGCACCGACGCGCTCATCGTTCCGGTGTGTTGCGTGTGGAATACAAACCGCTATCGCATTTTGGTTGGCGAACCCGTGGAAGCCGTTCGCAGCGCCAGCTACTCCAAGAAAAACATCCTCGATACCACCGCGCTCTACACGGCCGAGATCGAAAAATTCATCCGCGACTATCCCGGGCAATGGATCTGGATCCATCGCCGCTGGAAAACCCGACCATCCGGCGAACCCAGCCTCTATTAGGACTAAGTACCACCGCAGAGCTGCGCTCTCCAATTGTCGTTAGGCTTTCCGCTCTTAACTCTGGGGAGCGCAGGCAGCTCGCCTGCCCGTTTCGGCTGCCAGCCGAAATGATAATTCCGTCGGCAACTGCCGCCGGTTGCAGGCTGGCAGCCTGCCCTCCCGACTAACGTAATTCGCCGAGCGCGTAAACCGCATTCGGTTAAAATGTCGCTTCGTGGCCACGACCGAAACTGCGCGCATTCCCGAGGACATCACTGGGCGAGCCCGGCGTGTGCCGGTCGGCGAAATCAGTTGGCGAACTACTTTTCGAGCGCTGCGTCATCGTAATTACCGCCTGTTCTTTTATGGCCAACTCGTCTCACTTATCGGTACCTGGCTACAACAAACCGCCATGAGCTGGTTCGTTTATGAAATTACCGGCTCGAAATTTCTGCTCGGCG
The DNA here is from genome assembly GCA_003219125.1 of Verrucomicrobiota bacterium. GTDB lineage: Bacteria > Verrucomicrobiota > Verrucomicrobiia > Chthoniobacterales > UBA10450 > AV69. The sequence continues at coordinate 3,376 of QHPP01000207.1, read as the reverse complement.
CCGTTTCGGCGGTCGGTTCTGCGCCGATGATGATTTTTTCGCTTTGGGGCGGCTCGCTGGCGGACCGTTACCCCAAACGGTCCATCCTGATCGGGACGCAAGCGGCGCAAATGTTGTGCGCTTTCGTCCTCGCTGCCGGCACGCATTTGGGATTCGCGAACGCCAGCTTCATTATCGTAATCGCGGCGCTCAACGGAATCGCGATGGGCTTTGATATTCCAGCGCGGCAAGCATTCACCGTGGAAATGACGAGCCGTGAAGATTTGCTCAATGCCATTTCTCTTAACAGCTCAATCTTTCACGCCGCGCGCGTGATCGGCCCGTCCGTCGCCGGACTGATGATCGGGACAGTCGGCATCGCCATTTGTTTTTTTCTAAACGGCGTGAGCTTCATTGCTGTCATCGCCGGATTAATAATGATGAAATTGCCGCCGCAAATCCGGCCAGCTACTCACGCGTCTCCGCTGGAACATGCATGGAGCGGGATCGTTTATTCAGTAAGACATCCGCGCGTGCGCACGATTCTCCTGCTCTTTTTTGTGGTCGGCGTTTTCGGTTGGTCTTACACGGTGCTGATGCCTGCGTTCGCGCGCGACGTACTCGGGCGCGGGGCTAACGGATATGGAATTCTTATTGCAGCGAGCGGGGCGGGCGCGTTATTGGGCGCGTTGATCGTGGCCGCCTATGGGCATCTGGTGAACCCGCGCAAACTTGCCTTTGGTGGTGTCTATTCATTCTCCGTCGCGATGACAGCGTTTGCTTTCGCGATAAATTTTTATCCGGCTTTAGCTTTCCTGTTCCTCGCCGGGTTCGGAATGCTTCTATTTTTCGCCACTTCGAACACAACTTTGCAAACAATCGTGCCGGACGACATGCGCGGCCGTGTGATGGGTGTTTGGTCGCTCATCTTCGGCGCGATGATTCCACTGGGCAGCCTAGAAGCAGGCGCTGTCGCACATTTTTGGGGAACTCCGTTCGCGCTCGGCTTTGGAGCGATCATTTGCCTGGTCGCGGCGGTCGTTACGCGAATTTCGATCGCGCGCCGCGAAGCGGCGGCATCAACTTAGAAAACTGCGGCACTGCGCCGCCCAGATGCCGCTGCAGCCACAACCCCAGCGTCGCAGCGGTCTTGTCTTCCACTAACGATTCACGATATGCAATGCGCGTTTCTCCACCGCCATCGCAGCTTCTTTGACCGCTTCGCTCAGGGTTGGATGCGAGTGGCAGGTCCGGCCGAGGTCTTCGCTGCTGCCACCGAACTCGATCACGGAGGTTGGTTCGGCGATTAATTCGGAAGCGGCGTGTTGCAGAATGTGCGCGCCGAGAATTTTGTCGGTTTTGGCGTCGGCAATGAACTTTACTACTCCTTCAACATCTTCGTTGGCCAGCGCGCGGCCATTAGCACGAAACGGAAACTTCCCAATTCGCACGTTCATCGCTTTTTCTTTCGCCTGATCTTCGGTTATGCCAACGCCAGCCAGCTCTGGATTAGTGTAGATGATGCCCGGTATGGCGTCGTAATTCACGTGACCGGATTTGCCGGCAATAATCTCGACACAGGCGATGCCCTCATCTTCGGCTTTGTGCGCCAGCATCGGCCCGGCAATGACATCGCCAATCGCGTAAATGCCTTCGATATTCGTCCGAAAATGTTTGTCGATTTTGATCCGTTTTTTCTCGTCGAATTCAACGCCGACTTTTTCCGCGCCGAGACCTTCGGAAAATGGACGGCGCCCGACTGACACAAGCACCTTGTCCGCTTCAAAGGTCAATTTCTCGTTACCTTTGTCGGCCGAAGCAATGGCGCCGCCGTTCTCAACTTTCACGCCAGTCACCTTCGTTTCGAGATGAAACTTGATCCCTTGCGCGGTAAGAGCGCGCTGAAGCAAATTCGAGAGCTCGAGATCAAAGCCGAGGGCAATGCGCGGCAGAAATTCCAGCATCGTCACTTCGGAGCCAAGGCGGTTCCAAACCGAGCCGAGCTCAAGTCCGATCGCGCCCGCACCGATGACGAGAAATTTCTTTGGCGCCTCCGTAAAGCAGAGAGCTTCAGTACTGCTGACAATGGTTTCGCCATCGAATTTCGCGAACGGCAGTTCGATCGGTACGCTGCCAGTGGCGATAACAATGTTCTTAGTTTCAATCTCCTGTGTTTCGCCGGCCGAAGATTTCACGGACACTTTCCCGGGCGCCATGATCGTGCCCATTCCTTCCAGCACCATCACTTTATTTGTCTTCATTAACTGGCGCACGCCGCCGGTAAGCGTTTTCACTACCTTGTCCTTGCGCTTTTGCATGGTCGGCAGATCGACGCGCGGGTTTTCGATCACAATTCCGTGTTTGGCCGCTTCCTTTTTCGCAAAAGAAAAATGATCGCTGGAAGTGAGCAACGCTTTGCTCGGAATACAGCCAATGTTCAGGCAGGTCCCACCGAGTTCCTTATCTTTCTCGATAATCGCGGTCTTGAGCCCGAGCTGGCCCGCGCGAATGGCAGCAACGTACCCGCCCGGCCCGGAGCCAATAATTACGACATCAAATTTTTCCATAAAATCAGATCGTCATCGCAAGCTGGTCGAGGAATCCCGTGGCGAAAGGTTTCAGGTAACATGACGGCATTTTCCCCCTTCGCGTAAAGCTCCGGCGAGGCAGGCGACTCCGCTCGACATGACCACAATTCAAAAATCAATCGGCAATGTTTTCGGGTTTTCGATTCCTTCCTTCACTTTAATGAGAAATGCGACCGCTTCTTTGCCATCGATGATGCGGTGATCGTAGCTGAGGGCGAGGTACATCATCGGGCGCACCACAACTGCGCCGTTTACTGCGATGGGGCGCTCCATGATTTTGTGCATTCCCAGAATCCCGCTCTGCGGCGGATTCAAGATTGGTGTGCTTAAGAGCGAGCCGTAAACGCCGCCGTTCGAAATGGTAAATGTACCCCCTTGGAGCTCTTCGATTTTCAATTTTCCTTCACGCGCCTTCCTCGCGTAATCGGCGATGTCCCGCTCCAAGTCCGCGAAGGACTTTTTGTCAGCATCGCGCACGATTGGAACGACCAGCCCGCGTTCTGTTCCGACGGCGACCCCGATGTCGTAAAAATTATTTTGAATGAAATCGTCCCCTTCGATTCGCCCATTGATCGCGGGCACCGCCTTCAACGCCGCTACCGTGGCTTTGACGAAAAAAGACATGAAACCAAGCTTCAACCCATTCTTTTTAGTGAATTGTTCCTGGGCGTGAGCACGCAATGCCTGCACTTCGCTCATGTCGCATTCGTTGAAGGTCGTCAGGATCGCAGCCGTATGCTGCGCCATGACCAATTGCTGCGCGATCTTGCGCCGCAATGGCGACATTTTTTTGCGAACGACGCGACCAT
>QHPP01000206.1 GCA_003219125.1 Verrucomicrobiota bacterium | reverse complement strand
CGATCCCGCGCTTCGCGCACTTCCGCGCGAATTGCCACCGCCTCGGACTCAAGCCGCCGTTCCGCCTGCCGGAGTTGCGCCTTGAGCTTGGCAATTCGTCCCTGGCCTCGATTGAAGATCGGCAATTCCAACTGCCACGTTGGACCGGTCACGCGCTGTCCGTCCGTTTCCTTCTCCGTGTCGACTCCGAACTCGACGCTGCCGACATATCGATATGTCTTGGTGATACCCAAGCTTCCGACGAGCGCGCCGATCTCAACCTTTGTCGCGGCCAGATCAAGCCGTTGATTAATGGCTAAGGATTCGAGCCGGCGCTGCGCAAAATCAACGGCCGGCAACTCGGGAAGTTCATTGTCGATCTTCCACGCGGTGTCATCGCCCCACATTCCCATTAGACGGTTGAGCTTCTCCCGGCCAGCGCGAATGGAAACCGTGGTCTCAGCGATGTCCAATTTCGATTGCGAATAGGTCGCCTGCTGATTGGCCAGATCAAGATCGTTAATGTTTCCGGCCTCGTGTTGGCGTTGCGCCAACTCCACGGCGGTTGCGTCTGTTTCGTTAATCGCTTTCAGCCGCCCGAGCAATTGTTGCTCAGCTTGTAGTTCGTAGAATGCTGTTTTCGTTTCGGCTGCGAGTTTTAAAATCGTGTCACAAACTCGTAGTTTTGTTTTCGCGAGCTGTGCCGCAGCTACTTTCTTCCGAAAGGGAATCACGAGCAGATCGAAAAACTCCTGCGCAATCGACATCTCGATGTTTGTCCCGGAAGGAGAGCGATCCGGAAACCGGGCATTTCCGGCGAAGACCGGATTCTTCAACAAACCAGCTTCGACCAACTCGCCTTGTGCAATTCCAATCTCTTCGAATGTCGCCTGCAATTCGCGATTATTCAGAAGCGCGACCTGCACGGCGGCGTCAGCGGTTAGAGTTCGCCGGAGCAGGGCGCGAATTGCTTCTCGAATCTGATTACTCGCCTCGACGTCCCTTTGCCATTCGACCTGCTTTCCCGTTCGCCGCCGAATGGTCGATTGCAGATCATCAGTCGACTGCCCTTGCACCCCCACGACCGACAGTAGCGGCAGTATCAACACCAAGAAGAAGAGCTGTGTCATTTCCGCTCCTCCTCTTTCTTGATCAGAGGCACGCCGCAGATCGGACATTTCCCCGGCTTATTCTGATGGATCTGCGGATGGATTTTGCATGTGTAATAAACTTTTCCGCTCATCGGTTTCACGCCCGAATCGATCTTCGCCGTGCCAGTTTTATCGTGTTGCATGCCTTCCATGTCGCTCATTCCGTGGTGCATTTGCTCCATTTGTGATGCCTGAAAACTCGGATTGCCGGGCGCATTCGCAGCGAGACGCTCGTTAGTTTTCTGCGTGAGCGCATCACGACCAAGCATTGGTCTCGCGATTGGCGTGACCGATTCTTTCGCGTCCACGCTCGCCGGATTTGTCGTTGGCAACGGCGGCGGTTGGAAATTGGCCGCGCAGCCGATCAACCACTGCGTACAAAATACGCCAGTGAAAATTCTAATGCTCGTGTTCATGATGATGCTTACGCGACGGCGGTGGCGATTGGAACCCGGATTGAATCCCGTACGCGCTGCATTCGATCCTGCTATTTCTGGATCACCCCGTTCTCGATCATGTTTACGCCATCCCGGGACGTTACCTTTCCCTCGACAGTAATTTTTTTGGCGGCGTATTGCGCGAGTTCACTGTTCAACGGCTTATGCTCGCCAATGAGCAAGTACGTATTGCCGTCATCGGCTTTCAGGCCGACCGGCAGCCCACTGGTGATACACTTCTTTGCGCAGCCGGCGTGTTTATCGCCGGTTGCGTTGTGATCGATGTAGCAGGCCATATCGATGACCTCGCCGCTGATCTTCTTCGTTTCACCAGACGCGAGTTCGTCTTTCTCGCCATGTTCATGACCTTCATGAGCGATGACTGGCGATGCCGCGAATAAGGCTGCGGCTACGAATGCAATAATGTTGTTTGAGTTTTTCATGGTTCTTTCTGTTTGGTTTTATTTCTTGATCTCGCCGCAGCTGACCATCTCCTTGCCGCCGTATGGATTGGCCGTTGTTGTTGATGTTTGGACCCAATCTTTGTTGAGCATTGGGCAGTGATAGACGTGGTAATCGGATTGTCCGGCCGCCAGCTGCTTTGCTTTGGCGCTGAGTTTCTCAAATGCGGCTCGCGCATCCTTCAGCGAACTGCTCTTGGACAACTCGGCGCCCTCTGTGCCGAGATCGCTTCCTGCTGCTTTGGCGCCGCTAAGATCATCTGCCGCGAGCGCGGTATGAGCTTTCTCGTAGCCGGCTAAGAATTGTTTGTCTTTATCCGACAGGGTCGCCGCGCCAGCGGTCGCACTGGTGAGCGCAAGGCAAACAGCGACGAGTGTGATCAGGTGTGTGATTCTAAGTTTTTTCATTTGTTAAGTGTGTATGAGTTGATATTCGATGAATGGAAACGCGTAAAGGCGTGACCAAGTGAACGCCGCATGTGCGACACTTCTGCGTCGCGGACAGCAACGGCGATTAGCAAACGACTGCGAGATTTCCTACGAGCAGGACGCGAGTCGTTAGCTCAAAGAGAAAGGAGGAGCGTGAGCAAGAATGCTTCGCTGCAAGACGGATTCAGCAAACGATTCGTAATAGGGCGGCCCGGTGTCCAGTTCCAGTGGACGGAGCGAAGCTACGTGCTCTGCTAATATGATGAGCCGGGCGAAGTCAGGTTGCAGTAAAAAGTTGGAGGAGTCGTAAGCAACCAATGATTTGGACAGTTGAATGGTGGCACGGAGCACTTTGCAGCACGGTGCCTGATCGCTGTCAGATTTACCTGGCGAATGCGGAACTCCATGGCACGCCGGCGGTGCTGCAACCATCTTTGCGCTAACCATCCCGAGCACGCAATGATTCGAAATTGCAAGCCAGCCGAACGCGGCTATTGTAACAATCGGCCAACGGACAATGCGGCGTCGAAGAAGACTGGTCACGACCTGAATTAGTCACTCAATTCGGCACAATGTTCAAATTCTCGATAATCCGCCCATCCTCGTATACCATTTTCGTCCGATCGTGAAACTGCGCACAACCGGATCACGTCGGCTCTGCGTCAATCGGTACTTGACCCAAATAATCGATTCTAAACAAAACAGCCTAATCGTGAGATGTTTTCGGCGGCCAAGGGAAGAAAGTCACAGAAAACCGCAACGTTCGTGCGGCATCAGAATGCTGAGCTGTTTCGGGGCTTTGACGCTCTTGTGGGTGGCTACGTATTTCGCAGAAGCGCAATCTGTCGACTCGGATGCGACCCGTGACCTCACCGGCCTAAGTCTGGAGGAGCTCTACAATCTGGACGTCATTCAACTCAGTGTCATCGGCGGACACACACATCCAGCCCACGAAATAATGTTCGGCTACCAGTTCATGTTTATGGACATGGGGGATCATCTGAGCGGTACGCGCGACGTCAGCCAGGCAGAGATTTTGAAACATTTTCCTTCCGCTTCGACGGGAATGACGGTTGAGGAGCACATGGTCGAAGTGATGTACGCTCCCACGAACAAACTGACGCTCATGGCAATGTTGCCCATCAAGCACATTGACATGGATATGGTGATGGACCATTTCCATTTCACGGAGCACTCGCAAGGCATCGGTGACCTGCAAATCCTCGCGCTTTACACGGTGCTTGGAAGTGTGAGCAAAGGAAACAGGCTGATCGTGGATGCAGGAATGAGTTTTCCGACTGGTTCTATCGATGAGAA
>QHPP01000205.1 GCA_003219125.1 Verrucomicrobiota bacterium | reverse complement strand
GCGCGCGACATCCGAAATCGCTAGATCCTCTGCCACCTCAAAAGCTAACAACGAGCCGTACCGAACGCCACGGAAACTCCTCACAATTTTCTTGAAAAATTCCCTTTGACTTAAAGTCGACTTGAACTCGTAGCGTCAAAAACTATGAAAAGAATATTCCAATTCCTAACTGCGATCGCCATCGTTGTGCCGGTTGCGGTTTGGGCAACATCAGAACCTTCATCGGAGGCGGCATTGCTTACTGCCGCCACGATTTCACAGGCCATCAGGGCAATGCCTGCGAATGCCGCGGTCGATCAGCCACTGCGTACTGTAGATGAAGGCACAGCCAAGGTTGGCATCTTCATCGTTCACCGGCCGCAAGAGCCTGATCAAGGTTGCACGATCGAGCACGACACGCTCGTTAACGACAGAACTACTTCTATCTTCCTTGTGCTTGATGGGGCCGGTACTCTTGTTACTGGTGGCAAGCTCGCCAATCCAGTACCGCTTTCTTCCGACGATCCGGATCTGAAGCTGGTCGGCAGCGGAAGTCGTGGCAACGGAATTCAAAATGGTCAAAGTCGTCGCATTAGGAAAGGCGACGTCGTGATCATTCCTGCAGGCGTTCCACACGGGTTTAGCGGTATCGAAAAATCGATCACTTATGAAGTAGTTCGGATCGATTCAGGAAAAACATTGCCGCTCAAGTAACTACCACCCCGCTAACAACAATGAATATTTTACTTCTCGCAGCACTTAGTCTGAGCGCGATTTGCCTCGCAGCTTTGAACACTTCGACGGGTCAGAGTGAACCTGTTTCGTCATCGCTAACCGAGCACCTGTCGCCTCTCGCCTGCAATGCATTTGCGTTATCCCCGGAGGTAAGAAAACGCCATTTTGAGAAGCTTGGACCGGCGTTGCTAAAACTGACGAAGAGCACACGCGAACTGCCAGATGGTTACGAGTTCGAGTTACCGGCGGATAACAAAACCTATCAGCTGTTAACGGAATGGGCGTTCCAGGAGCGGTTATGCTGTCCGTTCTTCGATATAGACCTGCGCTTCGACAGAGAAGGCGGACCGCTATGGCTACGTCTCACCGGCCGGCCCGGGACCAAAGAGTTCGTCAAGGAGGAGTTTGATCTTGCTAGTTCCCGTTAGTAGCGCCATGCCACAGGTCTCAACTCAGGAGTTCGAACGACTGCCGCTGCGAGTTCATACGTTTCTGGCCGGGGTGCCGCTTCACGACGTATGGTCCGTCGATCTGCCGCGTTGGCGGGCCGGAGTGACGCTCGATGAATTCTCACGGACGGCAAACAACTGTAAGCTTGACGCCTGTGGTTGTTCGAAATCGTCGTCGCTATTCACGCATTCCCCGCTCGTGCGGGTGCTGCTCGACCTTCGGTTTTTCGTTGGACGGTTCTTCGGTTGGGATCACGAGCCAGCGGCAACCGCGTGGAAAACGTTCGCAACGCGTTTAACCGACACCGATCGTTCAAGATCACTGGCCGCAGCCGGCACGCGAGATGGGTTTTTCCGCGTCGTCTACCGCTTCGAAAACGAGCAGCTCGTCGAGTTGATCAATCGCACAGCCCACGCTGCGGCACTGAGCGCTCTGGTTGAGACACCGACTGCCTACCGGTTCTATTTAGGGGTCTATGTCCGCAGCGTAAGCCGTTTCACGCCATTCTACATGGCACTGATCGACCCGTTTCGGAAACTGATCGTCTATCCCTCCCTCTTGCATGGTGTCCATGCTCGTTGGAATCAAGCGTTCGACAAAGGCTGACGTTGAAATATTGCAACCGAAGGCGTTTGCTTTCTTCCGACCAGACATGGAAACGCCGCTGACGCCACTCGAATTCGCTCGCCGGGCCCGCAAGCTTTATCCGGACCGCGTCGCCGTGATCGATGGAGAGTCGCGCTGGAGCTACGCCCAGTTTCTCGATCGATGCGATCGCTGGTCGGCGGTCTTGCAGCGACTCGGAGTTGGAGCGGGCGATCGTGTCGCCTATCTCGCGCCCAATACGCATGCGCAGTTGGAGTCGTTCTACTCCGTGCCGCAACTAGGCGCTGTGCTGGTGCCGTTGAACTTTCGCCTGACCGCAGACGACTTTCTTTACCTGATCAATCACAGCGGCGCCGGTGTCGTTTGCGCACATCGCGATTATCTCGAGGCAATCAATAACATTCGCGCCCACCTGCCCTGCGTTGAACACTTCGTCGCGTTAACGGGAGAAGCTAACGACTGGCTAAACTATGAAGCACTTCTTCAGGCGAGCTCAGCCGAATTTGTTCGCCCGGAAATTCATGAAACTGATCTGCTGACGATTAACTATACCAGCGGCACCACCTCGCGTCCGAAGGGGGTAATGATCACCCATCGCAACGCCTGGATGAATTCTATTGGCACGCTCCTCCATCAACCCATGACTTGTGCCGATTGTTATCTCTGGACGCTGCCGATGTTTCACGCCAACGGCTGGACTTTTGTCTGGACGATAACCGCCGTCGGCGCGACTCACATCTGTCTGCGCAAAGTCGAGCCGCGCGCTGTCTTCGAATTGATGGCGAAGGAGCAAGTAACCATGCTCTGCGCGGCGCCGACGGTTTTGATTTCCCTGACGAATGCGCCGGAAGATATGCGTCGCCTCGCACCCAAAGGAGTTAGGGTTGTCACTGCCGGCGCGCCGCCCGCCGCATCCACCATCCAAAGACTGGAAGAAGAACTGGGCTGGACGATTACACACGTTTACGGACTCACTGAGACGGCGCCGTTCATCACCGTGTGCGAACAGCGACCGGAACACACGTCCCTCTCGGTTAGTGAGCGAGCAGCGATCAAAGCCCGGCAAGGCGTCGAGCTGATCACCTCGGGCGAGCTGCGGGTGGTTGACGAGGAAGGCAACGACGTGCCGTGCGACGGAATTACCCAGGGGGAAATCATCGCCCGCGGCAACGTCATCATGGCCGGCTACTATAACGACAAAAAAGCGACCGAGCAGGCCTTGCGGGGCGGATGGTTTCATACCGGCGACGCCGCGGTCGTGCATCCGGATGGTTACGTCGAAATTCGCGACCGGTTGAAAGACGTCATCATCAGCGGCGGGGAAAACATTTCTTCTGTTGAAGTTGAAGGTGCGCTTTTGCGACACCGGGCGGTGGAGGAGGTTGCGATCGTCGGATTCCCGGATGAACGCTGGGGCGAAGCGCCGCACGCCTTTGTTGTTCTCAAGCAAGGCGCGCGCGCAGATGAGCGCGAGCTGCTCGACTTTGCACGTGCGAACCTCGCTCACTTCAACGCGCCGCATAGTGTGACCTTCGTCAAATAGCTACCCAAAACTGCGACAGGCAAGATTCAGAAATATATTTTGAGAGCGCAGCGGCCTGCGATCGCTCCGCAGTGAGTGAAAGCGTGTAAGTAGTTCTCAACGGCCGGTAGGAACCGTGAAAATTGTAGACGACTGTAACCCGAGCGGAGGTATCCCGATGGCAACTAAATATGACGCGATCGTTATTGGCACTGGCCAGGCAGGACCGTCTCTAGCGGTTCGGCTGGCAGATACAGGAATGAAGGTGGCCATTATCGAGCGCAAGCGGTTCGGCGGCACCTGCGTCAATAACGGCTGCATCCCAAC
>QHPP01000078.1 GCA_003219125.1 Verrucomicrobiota bacterium | reverse complement strand
CCCTGTAGCCGGGGTCGGTGACCCCGGTTCTGAGCTGCGCGTTTTAGTTTTTTGCACGACTTTCCTTGCTCGACACGCAACTTTCCCTTTGTTGAAATCAAGAGAAATCCGTCGCTTATGAAATCAGTATCCAAGACCGAACTTTCACCCGACAACGGCTGCGTCATTGATACCAAATGGAAAGTGGGGCCGTTGAGTTATCACGCCTGCGCCGCTACGCCAAAAGACGTCCACGGCAAACCGCTCGAAGGCAATTTGCGGCTGCCTGAGATCATCGTTTACGATCACACCGGCTTCAAAGGCGCCTACGCTCGAACCAATCTCAGCTTCCATTATCTGGGCGATTTTTGGAACGACCGCATCAGCTGCGTCATTGTTGTCAGCGGGGTCTGGCGTTTTTATCGCGACGAATATTACAAGGGCGATTACTGGGATCTGGGCCCCGGTTTTTACGAAAGTTTCTTCACCGCAGCCGGCCCCGACGACGTCGTCAGCTCCTTCCAAGCCATCGCGTTGACCTAGCGACCCTATGCTCCCACCTCTCGATGGTTACGAGTGTTTCCGAGAGTTCATTCAGGAGTTACGGGCTCGACGGAGTCTCGCCCTACCAAGAACTCGGCGGCAAAAATGGAGCGCTAACGAGTTAGTATTCAGGTGTTGCACCTGCAACATTCAAATGTTAACTCGTGTTTGAAACCGCCGCTGGCGGATAGGTGACGCAATCGCCCAGACTTCTTCCGCGCAGGCCCAGGACAAAGTGAAGCCGGCGCCGCCGTGTCCGTAGTTGTGAATGACGGTGCGGCCGTCGCCTAACTTTTCGGGCTCGAGGCGCACGCCGGATTCACGGAAGGGGCGCAGCCCTACCTTCTCGGCGAGGACGCGCGGCGGGTCGATCCCGAGGACGCGGCTGCATTCGGAAACGATCGCGGTCGTGTCGGCGGATGAGGACTCGCGATTATCGCTGATGGAATTGGTGCCGCCGAAAACGCAATCGTGCGCGCGCGGAATGGCGTACATCAGTGGAGCATCGTCGCAGACAATTGCTTGCGCCAGTTCTAGCTTTGGCACGATCGCGACCTGACCGCGGTGCGGTTCCAATTCCGAATCGTGAACCAGCTCGCGCGCGCCGATGCCGGCGCAATTGATAATCAAACCAAAATCACGCGGAATCTCTTCCGCCTTACTAATATGAGCCGACTCGATTCTGCCGGCGGTGGTGTAGAATCGGTTGGCCAGGTAATCGAGGTAAATTGTGGTGTCGATGAGCGGAACGGTTAAGGCGTAGCCATCAGAGAAAATGGAGGGGAAAGCGGGAATAGTTAGAGATCCCTCGACTTCGCTCGGAATGACAGAAATGGGATGGGCTCCCAGGTCTTTTGCCCAACCGGGAATGGGGATTTCGCGGGCGCGGGTAAATTGGCGGATCTCTATCATGGAGACGCCGCTTTGCGAATCGCCCGCGAGCTCGCGCAATCGTTCATAAGTGATTAGCGACCAGGGAATGACTTTGTCGGCCGGCTCGGCGTCGTACGGGAACCAGACGGCCGCGGCTGCGCCAGAAGTTGTCTCCTGACCGGTTTCGTCGGCGAAAATTGTCGCGTCCCATTCGCGTTCGGCGAAAACAACGCCGCAGGTTAGTCCGGAAACGCCGGCGCCGATGATAGCTGCGCGATTTCGCACGCGATCAGTTTTCCGTCAGCAAGACGGCCGCGCCATTTAGCGTTCCCTCGCGCAATCGCGTCAGGGCTTCGTTTGCCTGTTCCAGCGGAAATGTTTCTGTGTTAGTCTGTATCGGAACACGCGGCGCAATTTTCAAAAACTCGCCGCCATCCAGCCGGGTCAGATTCGCCACTGAACAAATCGCGCGTTCGCCCCACAGATCGCGATACGGAAAGGCCGGGATGTCGCTCATGTGAATTCCGGCGGAAACTACGACACCCCCTTTTTCGAGGTGACGCAGGGCCACCGGCATGAGCGCGCCGACCGGCGCGAAGATAATGGCGGCATCTAATTTTTCGGGCGGCGCTTCGTCAGAGCCGCCAGTCCAGGTAGTACCAAGGCGCTCCGCAAATTTTTGGGTCTCGGAATCGCCCGGGCGGGTGAAAGCGAAAACTTCGCGTCCTTCAAAAACTGCGACTTGCGCGATGATGTGGGCAGCGGCGCCGAACCCGTAAAGCCCGAGCCGTTTCGGATCACCGCATTTGCGCAACGCGCGAAAGCCGATCAAGCCCGCACACAATAGCGGCGCGGCCGCGACATTGTCGAACTGATCGGGAAGATGAAAACAGAAGCGGGCGTCAGCGACGGCGAATTCCGCGTAACCGCCGTCGATGGTATAACCGGTAAAACGCGCACGCGGGCAAAGATTTTCGCGTCCGGAGCGGCAGAACTTGCATCGGCCGCAGGTCCAACCCAGCCACGGAATGCCGACTCGATCCCCCTCGCGAAATGTTTTTACCGTGCGGCCAATCTTCACGACGCGGCCAACAATTTCATGCCCGGGAATGAGCGGCAATTTTGGTTCAGGCAATTCGCCATCGACGATATGGAGATCGGTCCGGCAAACAGCGCAGGCGGAAACACGCACCAGCACTTGTCCGACGTCCTGCTGCTTCGGCTTGGGAACATCACGCAATTGCAGCAGCTGGTTGGGCGCATCCAACACCATCGCTCGCATGAGAGGAACTATGTCCAGGGAGAGTAGGAACGCAGGAACTTATTCGAATAATTTGGACCGGATTCCATTGTAACAAAAGCGGACGAGTTAAACGACGGAAAGCTTGCGCGGAGATGAGATCGCTGGTGTAGAGTCGGGCGATGGTTTCGATCAACAATAATGGACTGACCGACAAGATTCTCGCCGGAAAACGGATCACGTCGCAAGAGGCGCTCTTATTATACGAGTGGCCGCTGGAGGAGCTTGGCGCATTGGCCGATCAACGGCGACGACAGGCGAAGCGTTCGTCCTACGACGGCGATGGAAATGAAATCGTGACTTACATCGTCGATCGCAACATCAATTACACCAACGTTTGCAACGTTTATTGCAAGTTCTGCGCATTTTATCGTACCGAAAAGGACGACGACCATTACGTCATTTCATTGGAACAGCTTGATCAGAAGCTGGACGAACTTTCCGCCGTCGGCGGTGTTCAAATCCTGATGCAAGGCGGACATCATCCCAAGCTCGGGTTCGAATGGTACATCAATTTATTGCGCCACATCCGCGAGAAATATCCGCACATCAATATTCACGGATTCAGTCCACCGGAGTTCCAGCACTTCGCGGAAGTTTTCGGAATGCCGCTGTGTGAAGTAATCGCAAAATTCAAAGACGCCGGCCTCGGCTCCATCCCGGGCGGTGGCGGTGAAATTCTGGTCGACCGAGTGCGCCAGAAAATTTCGCCATTGAAGATCAAGAGCGACGAGTGGCTCGAAGTGATGCAGGTCGCACACGAGCTGGGGTTGAAATCGAGCGCGACGATGATGTTTGGTCACGTCGAAACGATTGCGGAACGGATCGAACATTTACAACGCGTTCGTGATCAGCAGGAGGCGAGCGGCGGCTTCACCGCTTTCATCTGCTGGACGTTCCAGCCCGAGAACACGGTGTTGAAAGTGAAACAAAAAACGAGCGTGGCGGAATATTTGCGAATGCAGGCGCTGGCGCGGATTTTTTTGGATAACATCGAAAACATTCAGAGCTCGTGGGTGACACAGGGACCGGGGATCGGCCAGGTGGCGCTGAAATTTGGGGCCAACGATTTCGGGAGCGTGATGATGGAAGAAAACGTGGTCAGCAGCGCGGGCACGACATTTCGGCTGGATGCAAAACAAATCGAATCACTCATTCGCGATGCCGGTTACGAGCCGCGCCGGCGCAACAATTGGTATCAACTGCTCAATTAGATTGCGCGTTGTGATACTTGCAACGAATTGCGGCTTGACGATAATCAGCTCCCTGTTGAAGTAATACCCGCAGTCCCCCACCGCGGCCCGACGATGTCCCGAAATGTTTTATAATTCGATACGCCGCCGTTTGGGGCGGACTTCTTTTGCCGCGTTTGTCGGGGCCACAATCGCACTGATCGCGCGGGCGCAATCGCCATCGCCCCCCGACGCAGCGCATCAAGCTGCGCCGATTATTCGATCGATCGACGTCCAGTACACCGGGCCGGCCACGATCAGCCGGGAACGTGTGCTGGCCCAGATGCGGACAAAGGTCGGATTGCCTTACTCTGAAATCGTTGCCGAGGAGGACATCCGCGCCATTTATAATACCGGGCAGGTCCAGAACGTCCGCATTTTCGGTCAACCGGAAGGCGATGGGGTGAAAGTGATCGTGGCGGTGCAGACGCGCACGATGCTGAATGAAATTCAAATCGACGGCGCAACGCGGATCAGCCCGAAAAAGCTGCGCAAGAACCTCGGAGTGAAATTAAACACCCCGCTGCGAGAAGAAGATTTGGGGAAGGGCCGGCAAAAGATCGTGGAAACTTATCAGGCGCACGGTTTCAATGATGTCGATGTGACGGTTCACGTCGAACCGATTGATGCCGTCCGCGGCACTTCCCGCGCCGTTTACACGGTCAATGAAGGGATAAAAGGCTCGGTCACGTCAGTGCGTTTCGAAGGCAACACACATTTCTCCGACCGGGTGTTGCGCAAGCAGATGAAGACGAGACAAAAGACGCTTTTTTCTTTCGTCGATAAATCGGGCCGGCTGGACGAAACACAATTGCAGGACGACCTGCAAAAAATCCGCGAGTTTTACCAAAATCATGGCTATGTCGATGTGGCGGTGCGCGATGTTCGCAAAGGGCGAACAAGCAGTGGCGCGTTGCAAATCGTCATCGCAATCGATGAAGGCCCTCAGTACCACGTCGGCAAATTAAGTTTTGTCGGCTACAAGGCGACGACCGAGGAAAAGTTGCGCGGAGTGGTGAAGATGAAGGAGGGCGCGGTTTATTCGGCCAAGGGGATCAAAGATGACGCCAAGGCCATGGCCGACGCCTACGGCAGCGGCGGCTATGTCGACCTGACAATTGTTCCGGAAAGTTCGCCAGCCCACGGCGGACTGATCGATATCACCTACAGAATCGATGAGGGCCAGCGCTCATACGTGGAGCGCATCACTATCGCCGGCAACACCCGGACCAAGGACAAAGTAATCCGGCGCGAAGTATTGATCGCGCCGGGCGATGTTTTCAACACCGTGCGGGTGGAAACAAGCAAAAAGCGCCTGGAAAATCTTGGCTATTTTAGCAAGGTCGACACTTTTCCGGTTGATACCCCCGTGGAAGGACGCAAGAACCTCGACATTCAGGTCGAGGAAAAGCGGACCGGTTCGCTCAACTTCGGCGCCGGCTTCAGTACCGTCGATAGTCTCATTGGATTCATCGAGCTAACGCAGGGAAATTTTGACATAATGAACTGGCCAAGTCTGACCGGGGGCGGGCAAAAATTCCGTATCCGGCTACAGGGTGGGACGGAGCGAAAAGACGTCGAGCTCGCGCTAACCGAACCGTGGTTCATGGACCGGCCGATTTCAGTCAGTTTCAGTAGCTTTTATCACGAGGCAAATTATCTGAGCTCGCTTTACGACCAGCGGAATTACGGATTTTCACTTGACGTTCGGAAAGGAATTCTCCCCTACCTCTATGGCTCGCTCGGCTATCGGTTGGAAAGTGTCGATACTTTCAATGTTGTCGTTACTGCCAGTGACCAGCTTTTGGCCGAGACGGGCCCCTCCACCAAAAGTGTGTTTACAGCCAGCCTGGTATTTGATCGCCGCGATAATCCATTTCTTACTCGGCATGGTGAGCGCATTACTTATACTTGGTGGGTGGCAGGTCCCGGCGGGACCGAGCAGATTTATGGATTCGATGTTGAAGCATCCAAGTATTGGCACCTGCCGTGGGATACCATTCTACTGGTCAACGCCGAAGTTGCCGGCGTCGATGCCTGGGGAGACCAAACCAAGCTGGTAAAGATTTACGATCGCCTTTTCCTCGGCGGCTCCAACAATCTTCGCGGATTTGAATTTCGTGATGTGGGCCCGAAAGATGAACACGGCGAACCACTCGGCGGACAAAGTATGGCCCGGGTAACCGTTGAGTACACCTTTCCCATTATCGAAAAAGCGCGGGGCGCGATTTTCTATGACACTGGTTTTGTTAACACCAACCCATGGGATTACAATTTCAATAACGTCGCTTCCGACATCGGATTTGGTTTACGTCTGGACTTGCCGATTGGCCCACTTCGTGTTGACTACGGCATTCCGCTTCAGCAGGCCGGCAACCACGGTAGTGGGAAGTTTAACTTCAACGTCGGTTATCAATTTTGAACGGAAAATAACAATGGCGGTCTAACGCCAACGCAAAACAACTAACCCCATCGTTTTATGAAGAAGCTCCTCTCCCTCGCCCTCACCTCGATGCTGGCGCTGCCACTGGCCGCCTTTGGCCAGGGCAGTCTCAAAATCGGGACTATCAATATGGATCGCGCATTCAAGGAATACACGAAAACCAAGGAAGCCGAGAAGAAGATTAACGACGCTAAGGATGCTGCGAAAAAGGAATTCGACGATCGCACTGATGCTTACAAGAAGGCGCTCGAAGAAGTGAATAATCTCAACAAACAGCTCGAATCGCAGGCCCTGAGTGCAGACAAAAAGACTCAGCTAGCGAAAGACCGCGACGACAAGATTAACAATATTAAAAATATGGAGCGCGAGATTAATGAGTTCCGGCAGACACGTGAAAATCAACTGCGGGAACAGGCGTTACGAATGCGCGAGGGAATCGTCAAAGAAATTACCGAGATCGTGAATGACAAGGTCAAAACCCTGAACATGGATCTGGTCTTCGACAAATCGGGAATGAGCTTCAATGGCGTGCCACTGGTGATGTACTCGCGCGATAGTTACGATTTCACGAACGATGTTGTCGCAGCGCTGAACAAGCCCGGTCGCACCAGCGCCCTCAATACCGAGATGCCTTCTCCGCCACCGGCCGCGGCCGCCAAGGCTTCGCCGGTTGCATCTGCGACCCCGAAAAAGCCCTAGGCTCAGTTTCCCGCGCAAAACGCACGCCCGCGTCGGCCGGCGTGCGTTTTGCTTTTCGATGTCGCGTCTTTCCCCATCTCCTCCGGCGCGATCGACCTGGTGCGCGGCGCTCCTAACGAGTTTTGGGATTTTGATCTCCCAAGAGGCGAGCGCAGCGAGCAACTGGTCGTCTACTTTAACAAGCGATCCGCGCGGCAGTTTCCCAGATCTGCGGCCAGCGCGGGCCACCTATGTTTACGGCTGGAGCGGAATCACCGCCGCCACATCCGAAGTTTATTTTCATCGCGGCGATCAGCAAACGTTTGTGCTGGAAGGACGAGGGCGGACCGTAGGTCTGGCGCGCGTCCTTTGGAGATTCGATTTGAACTATCGTTCGGCGGCAAATGCCGAGACCTTGCGCCCAATCGACACTCATCAGGTCGAAACAGTGCGCGGCAAACGGATTGAAACCAATCTCAAGTTTTCCGATGAAGGAGTGAGTGGCAGCCGCATTGAAAGCAATCACGCCACGCCCGCGGTCAGGGATTTTACCCTTGAAAATCTGTATGATCTCCACTCCGCGTTTCTCTATCTGCGCAGTCAACCCTTACGCGATCATAGCGTTTATCGGGTCGCAGTTTATCCGGCGAATTCCGCCTATGTCGCCACTCTTACTGTTGTCGGCCGCGAACGCGTGCGCGTGCGTGCGGGAAGTTACAATGCGATCAAGCTCGATCTGAAATTGCAGCGCGTGAGTAAAAAGAACGAGCTCGAGCCACATCGGAAATTTAAACGCGCCACCATTTGGATCTCAGATGACAACGATCGGATGCTCGTGCGCATCGAAGGCCAGATTTTTGTCGGCACAGTCACCGCTGAACTGCAGTCAGTTACCTTCGAACGCGCGCAATGATGGAGCTGCCTAGTGAATCCATTCGCCGCGGACCGGCGGTTCCTCCGAAGGAATGAAACGCCGATGCGGTATTTCCATCGGAGCGCGCCCGTGTTGGCCTGGCAATAAGCCGAGCGCAGCCAGCGTATCCATGTCGAGCCGGCCATTGGGCGGAATGCCCAGGTGGGACTGAAATGCGCGCAGCGAAAATTCCAGATTCGGTCCAAAAACGCCGTCGCTTTCACCTTTGTAAAACCCGCGCCGCCGAAGTTGCGTTTGCGCGCCGAGTACGACGCGCTGTTGCAATTCGGGGGGCGCCATTTCGTAGGGCGTGTGGCTGAAAACACTCGCCGCAGATTCTGCCGGCGCCGAGTGCTCTCGATAAGTCCGAAAATCGCGTGGGGGTGACGTCGCGGGTGCGACTCTCTCAGTGGTGTTGCCGGAATCTTCCAAATTCCGAGGTTGCGGCGTAGCCGTTGTCGTTGCCGTGGAAGAAGCAGAGGCCGCCTGCAATGCGCGCAGCGTCTCTTGATCTAGCTCTCCGGTCACTCGCATGCCGTTCCGAATTTGAAATCGCCGGATCGCGGCGACAGTGTCGGCGTTTTTGTCTCCGTTGATTTGGCCAAAATAGTAACCTTGTTCCTTTAGCTGTTCCTGCGCCTGCTGGACCGCGCTATCAGCCAGCGCCAGCTGCGCCAATGCACTCACTAAAATCGCCGTCCCAATTTTTCTTTTCATCGCTGCGAGCGGTTTGACGCCTTGTCTATCTTCTTATTCATGGACTCGCTCCGTCAAGATCGTCACCGGATGCTTTGACCGCCTCCCGATATTTCAAAATGCCATCGCTTATCGCTACCGCCAGTTGCTCGCGATAGTTGGCGTCCGCCAATTTCCCGATCTCATTTTTGTTGGTCAGAAAACCGCCCTCCACCAGCACCGCGGGATGGCGCACATTTGCCAACACAAAAAACTGCTCCCCTTTCGTTCCGCGATTAATCGCCTGAGTGTGTGCTACCAGCTGCTGCTGAACAAATTGGGCTAGGCTCTGACTTTCCACATTCGACTGAACGTTGGCGATCTTTTGCAGAAATGGCAGCCAACTTGCGATCGTCGGAATGCTAGCGTTTCGTTGGGCCGCGAAATAGGTCTCAATTCCGCTGACGTCCGGCCGCGGTCCCTCATCAAAATGAATGCTCACCACGATGGCATCGTTGGCGCGATTGATCAGCTGTGCCCGTTCGCTTAACGAGACATAGGAATCTCCCGTGCGCGTCAGCAAGGTCGAGAGGCCTTGAGCACCGAGGAGCCGATCGACTCGCTGGGCCACATCAAATGTCAGATCCTTCTCCAAAACATTGCCCGCCATCGCCCCCGAATCCTGCCCACCGTGGCCGGGATCGAGTATCACCAAAGCAAAGGGCTTGGCCTTTTTATGATATCGGGGTGTGGTGTGCGGCAATAGTGGTTCCCGCGTCCGCATCAACATCAACAACGACAACGCCATTAAGACGAGACCAAGCCAGGCAATTACGTCACTGGCCGGCTCGGAGAGACGGAAACGGCCCATTCTATTTTGGGATCAACGGCGCCAGCTTGCTCCCTTCGACAGCGCGAAATAGCACCGCCCGATTCGTGTTGCGCTCCAGCACCGCCGCCGAAACTGTCCCGCTGCCAAGTCGCTCACTCCGTTGCCGCCGAAGCTCCTCCTCTCCCGGCATCGCTTCATCTGTCTTTAATTGGCCGACTGTCCAGGCGTCGAGCGCGAGGTCGAGAGTCGCCGGAAGGTCCTTGCCGCTTTGAAATCGCTTGCTCAGAAGTCCTGCCATCTGTTCGGCCGACTTTTTGGTCGCGGCCAAAACGGCAAAAGGCCTGTTGCCTCCGTCACTTGAGCGCAGATTAATGGCGCCGTCGTATTCCACTTCCAGAAAAAGATCGTCAGCCGGGGAGGTGCCAATTTCGACAAAAAGCAACCGGGCCAGGAAAGGCGCGCCGTAAATCTGCTCGAAGGCATTTTTCATTACTGGACTTAACGAGTAATAGGCCAGGCGACGCAGTGAAACATCCGCGGCCGAGCGGGTAAATCCTTCCGTGCTGGCAAGCTCAATCGCGGCCATGCGCAAACGCTCGATGTCCCCTGGATGCCCGATGGCACCGAGCGCAATCCGATCGTAAATCTCGAAGAGTTTTTGCTGCCCAACCGTCAGCAGCAAAATCCCCTCGTCGTAACCAAGCGCGACCACTGGACTGCCGGTAGCCAGCTGCATTTCGATGTAATCGCGACGCGTCGCGATTGCTTCCACCCAACGATACGGCTCTTCGATCATGCGACGCGGTTTTGAAATAGTTCCGCGATTTTTTCTTCCGGTAGCGTGCGAATTCCCTCAGCAGCCACGATCTTCATAATCGGAAAAATTTTCGCGTGGCGATCGATCCCGCCCGTGGCCGTATCCGCTTCCGACGCGGTATCAAGAGCGCGCAAGGCGACCACCACTGCTTCATCCTCGCTGATTTTCTGCAGCGGTTTTTTGCCCCAGGTATTTTCGTAATACAAAATCCCGCGCACCGCCGGCGAACCCGAGCCGGTCGCGGCAAAATCGGTCGCTTCGAATTGCGCGCCCATCGCATCGTAAAAATAAAGCCGACCCGAGGGCGATGCCTTGACGTCATATGTTGCGAAAATCGGGACGACGATCCCGACGCCTTGAAGCGCAAATCCGAAGTTGTCGCGCAATAATTTCGAAAGCGCGCGCACTTTGCCGTCCACGCTCATCTCCTGCAATTGCGTTCGGCGAAAAAATTGAAACGAATGTTCGAGCACCCGGGCCATTTCCCAGGCGGTCGCGGGCACGCCCGCAATCGCCATAATGGAACGCCGGTCAATCTCCAGCACTTTGTCGGCACGGTCGTAAACGACAGTGTTCCCGGAAGTCGCTCGCCGATCGCCTGCGACCAGCACGCCATCGGAAAATTTGAACGCTAAAATTGTGGTCGATTCCGTCGGCACAATTTCCGCGCGCGTGTTCATCGGACCAATCTGCGCAACGGGCCCGAGCAAACCGTGGCGGCGGAGCAAAGACGGAAAATCACTGCTCGCTCCGAAATCGAGCGCCTGTTTGCCGTCCATTTATTGGCCGGTGCGCTGCCGGTAACGCTTCGATTGATTCGGATCTACCTTGCGCATTTTTTTGAGCAAATCCTTCGTGTCCGGGCGCGAAATATCGGGTGAACGCGGGCCACCGCCGTCACCCTGTTTCGGCCCCCACGGCACCGGTTCGACCGGTTTTTGAATCCGCTCTGGCATTACGAAAAAGGTACGGGAAATCGACCGAATCGCAACCCTTCCGGTGACTTTCGGTTGGGCCGTGCTGGTACAAATCACAAATCTCCCGCGCGCGTGCTTGCCAGCCTTCGCACCCGATGTCAGAATTTTCTGAAATGAAATTTTTCGCCGCCTGCGCGGTTTTGCTATTCGTTGTCGCCGGCGCACTGGCTCAATCGCCACAGGGTTCTCCATCGCCCGGGGAAATGGCCGCGCTGGAAAAAAAGATCGATCAGATCGACACCAAGATCGACGCTCTTTCCCAGCAGATTTTGAAGCTGGAACAACAGGCTTCCCGTCCTGGAACGATAATCGGGGAAACAACTCCGAGCCCCGCGCCTAGTGCCGCGGCATCGGCGGGCGAGGCCGCGCATCCGCCAGCGAGCAATGGTAACACTCACGTCGTGGCACGCGGAGAGACGCTGACCTCGATCGCCAAGCAAAACAAGGTCGGCGTGGAAGAGCTACAAAAATTTAATCACATTGAAGACGGCCGAAAATTACAGGCCGGGCAGACAATCATGATCCCGGCCCCTTCCGTCAGTCCGGCGGCGAGCGCGTCACCTTCGCCTACGGCGGAATAAACAATGGCAATGGACCCGAGCTGGTATCTCCGCAAATACGAAGGCGGCGGCATTTTTGGACCACTGCCATTTGATCAGCTATCACGCTGGGCCTCGAAGGCCCGGGTGGCGCCGCGCGATCTTGTTTCATCCGATCAGGAAAACTGGATGAAAGCGCCAATGCTCTCAGAGCTGGGGATGGATTGGCTGGTGGAAGTAACGAGCGAGCGTTTTTACGGGCCAACAACATTGGGTGCAATTAACG